>NZ_JCACHU010000134.1:0-100976 GCF_059504005.1 Belnapia sp.
TCAGGCGCGACAAAACCCACCGCAGTTGGGTGGGCTTCGCCCATCTCGCCGCCACACCATGATCAACCTGCGCATCGCAAGGTTCAGTCACAAACCCTAGGCGGCTACCAGCGGCGATAGCCCCAGGGCCGGCGGTAATAGCCGCGCCCGCCATAGAAGCCGAAGGAGACGCTCGGCCCCCAGTAATAGGGATAGGCCGAGTAGGCATAGGGCGCCGCATAGCCATAGGCCGGCACCGGATAGGATACGATGGCCGGCGGCGGCGCCTGCACGGTGTTGCCGGCGCTGGTCATGCACTGCGCATAGGCCACGTCGTAGCGCCCCTGCAGGCTGCCGGACGAGGCCTGGGCATTGTTGGCGCCGACCGCCGAGCCGGTGAGCAGCCCGGCCCCGGCGCCGATCGCGGCGCCCGCTCCTGCCGCCCCGCCGGCCGAGCCGATCAGCGCCCCCGCCGCGGCACCGAGCGCGGTGCCGACCGCGGCGCTGCCGACCGCCGACTGGTTCGCCGCCTGGCCTGGCGTGATGCCGATCGAGGACTGCGCATAGTTGCGGCAGCCCACATCCTCGTTCTGGAACTGGGCCAAGTCCTTGCCCTTGGCTGGCATGGCATAGAGGCTCGGTCCGCTCGGCGGCGCGACGGCGCAGGCGGCGAGGGAGAGCGGGAGGATCAGCGCGAGGCTGGTGCGTGCGGGGCTCATCTTGGCTCGTCTTCTTTGGAATGGACCACCTCCGATAATATAGGCAGCCGTCCGCCGAATTGCGCCCCTATCGTTACATGTCAGTGTGTTAAGCCCTCCGTCAGAAGGCGGGCGAAGAGCGGCACCGCCGCCTCCAGCGCCGCCAGCTCCACGCATTCCCGCGGCGTATGCGCCATGCCGATGTCGCCCGGGCCGAGCACCATGCAGGGGGCGAGGGCCTGCAGCTCCGAGGCATCCGTCCCGAAGGCCGCAGTGCGCGCCGGCTGGCCGGCGAGCCGCACCGCCTGCCGCACCAGCGGATGGTCCTCGGCGAGCTCCGGCGGCGGCCCCTCGGCGGCGATGGCGAGCTCCACCCCGGCCCGCGCCGCCGCCGCGCGGATCTCGGCCAGGATCGGCTCCCTGTCGAGGCTTCGGCTGGCGCGGAACTTGATGCGGCAGGTGGCAAGCGGCACCGTCACGTTCACCGCCGTGCCGTGGTTGTCGATGACCAGGTTGAAGTCGGTGAAGGGCGGGTCATAGGCCGGGTCCCGCAAGGCCGGATCCTCCCTCAGCCGCAGATGCATCGCCCGCATCTCGGCGAGGAAGGGGATCAGCGCCCAGTTGGCGTTCCGCCCCGCCGCCCCGGACGAGTGCGCCTGCACCCCATGGGCGCGGGCGATGATGTTGGCCGAGGAGCGGTGCCCCCGCACCGGCACGAGCCCCGTCGGCTCCGCGACGATGATCCCCTGAACGCCGAGCGAGCGCGCCAGCCGGCTTCCTGCCGCCGCCCGCGCCCCGGCCTTGGTGGTCTCCTCATCCGTGGTTATAAGCAGCGTCGCCGGCACATCCGCGGGCACCGACCGCGCGGCGAGGATGCAGGCCGCGACGGCGCCCTTCATGTCGACGCTGCCGAGCCCGTGCAGCACCCCGCCCTCAATCCGCGGCGCCCAGGGATCCTCCGTCCAGCCCGTTTCCGGCACCGTGTCCATGTGGCCGGAGAGGGCGAGGCCGCCCGGCGGCCCGCGATGCGCGACCAGCGCCCGCTTCGCCACCCCCGCCGCATCGGTGTAGTCGAGCCGCTCGACCTCGAACCCGGCCAGCTCCGCCTCGATCCGTTCGGAGATGGCAAGATTCGAGACCGAGGACCGGCTGTCGATGGCGACGAGGTCGGCGGCGAGGCGGTGTAGGCTGTCCATGCCGCCAAGCCTTGCCGCCGGCGGGCGAAAGGGCAAGTCTCCGCCCATGGAATCCCTTGCCTATCTCGATCCGCGCACTGGCCGCACCTGGCCGCTCGGCGCCCCCCGTTGGTGCGGCGACAACGGGGAGCCGCTGCTGCTCACCGACCTGCCCGGCATCGGCCGCGACCAGGTGGACCGCAGCACCCGCAGCCTCTGGCGCTACCGCGCCGCCCTGCCGCCGCTCGCGGGCGAGCCCATCACCATGGGCGAGGGCTGCACCCCCCTCGTCCCCCGCAGCATCGGCGGGGCGACAGCGCTGCTGAAATGCGAGTGGTTCATGCCGACCGGCAGCTTCAAGGACCGCGGCGCCTCGGTGATGCTCTCCCTGCTCCGCGCCGAGGGCGTGCAGGCGGTGCTGGAGGACAGCAGCGGCAATGGCGGCGCCGCCATCGCCGCCTATGCCGCCGCCGGCGGGATGCGGGCCAAGATCATGGTCCCCGCGGGCACATCGCCAGCGAAGACGGTGCAGAGCCGCGCCTCGGGCGCTGAGATCGAGCTGGTCCCCGGCACGCGGCAGGACTGCGCCGATGCCGCGCTGCGCGAGGCGGCCAACATTTTCTACGCCAGCCACAACTGGCACCCCTATTTCCTTCAGGGCACCAAGACGCTGGCCTATGAGCTCTGGGAGGATCTCGGCTTCCAGGCGCCCGACAACGTCATCATCCCCTGCGGCGCCGGCTCCAACGTGCTCGGCTGCGCCATCGGCTTCGGCGAGCTGCTTCGGGCCGGGGGCATCGCCCGTTTGCCGCGCATCTTCGCAGCGCAACCGGCGCATTGCGCCCCGATCGCCCGCGCCTTCCTCGACCTCGAGCCGGAGCCGGCGCGGCCGACCATCGCCGAAGGGACGGCCATCGCCCAGCCGCTCCGGCTGCCGGAATGCATCGGCGTGCTGCGCCAGACCCAGGGCGGGGCGGTGATGCTGAGCGAGGCGGCGATCGGCGCCGCGACGCTCGACCTCGCCCGGAACGGCATCTATGTGGAGCCGACCTGCGCCCAGGCAGCGGCCGCCTTCGCCAAGCTGCTCGGCACCGGCACGATCCGGCCGGAGGAGCGGACGGTCCTCGTGCTGACCGGCACCGGGCTGAAGGCGACGCCCCGCATCGCCGAGCTGATGGGAATGGCCCTGTGACCCTCGACGACCTGCCGACCCCCTGCCTCGTCCTCGACCTTGGCCTGCTGAAGCGGAACCTCGCCGCCATGCAGGCCGCCGTCGCCCGCCACCCCGGCCTGGTGCTGCGCCCCCACCTCAAGACGGCGAAGAGCCGCGAGGTCGCCCGCCTCGCCTCGCCGGATTTCGGCCCGGTCACCGTCAGCACGCTGGCCGAGGCGCGCTACTTCGCCGAGGCCGGCTGGCGCGACCAGATCTATGCCGTCGGCATCGTGCCGGCGAAGCTCGACGCCGTCGCCGCGCTGAACGAGGCGGGCGCCGCGGTGAAGGTCATCACCGACGACCTCGAGGTGGCCCGCGCCATCGCCCTCCACTCCGGCCCCGTCGAGGCGCTGATCGAGGTGGATGTCGGCGAGGGCCGCGGCGGCATCGCGCCCGAGGACCCGCTGCTCGAGGCGATCGGCGCCGCCCTCGGCCCCCGCCTCGCCGGCGTGCTCAGCCATTCCGGCCACAGCTACAACGGCCGCAGTCCCGAGGAGATGGCGGAGGTGGCGGAGGCGGAGCGCCTCTGCATCACCACCGCCGCCGAGCGGCTGCGCGCCGCCGGCCTGCCGGTCCCGATCGTCTCCCTCGGCTCCTCGCCGACGGCGCTGCATGCCAGGCGGATGGACGGCGTCACCGATGTCCGCGCCGGCGTCTACATGTTCGGCGACCTGTTCCAGGCCCAGCTCGGCACCCATGCGGTCGAGGACATCGCGCTCACCGTCCTCGCCTCCGTCATCGGCCGCAGCGAGGCGCGCAACACGCTGCTGCTGGATGCCGGGGCGCTGGCCCTCTCCAAGGACCGCAGCACGCAGGCGGCGCCGCGCGACTACGGCTTCGGCCTTGTGCTGGACCGGCTCGGCCGGCCGAGCCTCGGCGAGGCCGTCATCGCCCGCGCCTATCAGGAGCATGGCGAGGTCCGCAACGAGGCGCCGCTGCCTGCGTTGCCCCTCGGCACGCGGCTGCGGGTGGCGCCCAACCATTGCTGCCTCACCGCCGCAGCGCATGACCGCTACCACGTCGTGGACGGCGATGACCGGGTCGTCGCCGTCTGGGACCGGGTGAACGGCTGGTAGGAGGAACCGCGAGATGGCGAGACGCTGGCTGTCCCTGCTCTACGTCCAGGTGCTGATCGCCATCGTCCTCGGCGTCGCCCTCGGCGCGATCTGGCCGGAGACCGGCGCGGCGCTGAAGCCGCTCGGCGACGGCTTCATCAAGCTGATCAAGATGGTGATCGCCCCGGTGGTTTTCCTCACCGTGGTCCACGGCATCGCCAGCGTGAAGGATGCCGGGCGCATCGGCCGCGTCGGCGTCAAGGCGCTGGTCTATTTCGAGGTGGTCTCGACCTTCGCCCTCGCCATCGGGCTGATCGTCGCCAAGGTCTTCCAGACCGGCGCGGGCTTCAACATCGATCCGAGCCAGCTCGACGCCAAGGCGGTGCAGGGCTACGCCCAGCGCGCGCAGTCGGACAGCGTGACCGACCACTTCATGCACATCATCCCCGACACCTTCATCGGGGCCTTCGCCGGCGGCGACCTGCTGCAGGTGCTGTTCCTCGCCGTGCTGACCGGCTTCGCCATCAACGCCCTGCCGGAGCGGGCGCGCGATGCGGCGAGCCATGCCGTCGACGGCCTCAGCGCCATCTTCTTCGGCGTGGTCAAGATCGTGGTGCGGGCGGCGCCCATCGGCGCCTTCGGCGCCATGGCCTTCACCATCGGCGCCTATGGCTTCGGCTCGTTGATCCGGCTCGGCGAGCTGGTGGCGACCTTCTACCTCACCTCCATCCTCTTCGTGCTGCTGGTGCTCGGCAGCATCGCCCGCTTCTGCGGCTTCTCCATCATCCGCTTCATCGCCTATATCCGCGAGGAGCTGCTGATCGTCCTCGGCACCTCGAGCAGCGAGAGCGTGCTGCCGCAGATCATGCAGAAGCTCCGGCGCCTCGGCTGCTCGCCCAATGTTGTCGGGCTGACCGTGCCGCTCGGCTACAGCTTCAACCTCGACGGCACCAACATCTACATGACGCTGTCGACGATGTTCCTCGCCTATGCGACGAACACGCATCTGACCCTGGGGCAGGAGCTGACCATCCTGCTCGTCGCCATGCTGACCTCGAAGGGCGCCTCGGGCGTGACCGGGGCGGGCTTCGTGACGCTGGCCGCGACGCTCTCGGTCATCCCCGACATCCCGATCACGGCGCTCGCCGTGCTGGTCGGCATCGACAAGTTCATGAGCGAGTGCCGGGCGCTCACCAACCTGGTCGGCAATGGCGTCGCCTGCGTCGCCGTCAGCCGCTGGGAGGGCGAGCTGGACACCGCCCGCCTCAGCGCCGAGCTGGCCCGCGGCCCCGGCACCCATGCGCTGGACGATGCGGCGCCGGTCCGCGCCCCGGCGGAATAGCTTGCGGTGCGGGCCAGCGCGGGCGAGGCTTCGCCCCATGAGCCTCGCCGACCATATCCGCCGCGAGAGCGCCCGCCTCGCCGCCCTCTGCACCGCCTGCGGCGACTGCGTCCGCGCCTGCCCGATGACGCCCTATGCCCCGGGCGTCGCGGAGGCCGGGCCTGAAGCCGTCGCTGCCGGGACGCGCGACGTGCTCCTCGCCGGCCCCGGCACGCCGGAGGCCCGCGCCTGGATCGCCGCCTGCACCCGCAGCGGCGTCTGCACCCCGGCCTGCCGCGAGGGGATCGACCCTGCTTTCATGCTCCGCCTCGCCACCTGGCGGGCCAAGGGCGCGCTCGGCGACCCGCCGCTGATCGCGGTGAAGGAGGACACCCAGTTCTCGCCCAAGGTGAAGGCCTTCGCCCGCCTCACCCTGACCGAGGAGGAGCAGCGCGAATGGCTGTAGGCGGCGAGAAGGCCATCTTCTGGTATGGCTGCAACATGACCCGCCATGCCGAGGTCATCCGCGCGACGGCCCGGCTGCTGGAGGCGGTCGGCGTCGAGGCGGCGCCGACGGGCGGCCCGGCTTCCTGCTGCGGCAGCCCGAAGGATGCCAATGCCCGCATCAACGAGGGCATGGCCCGGCGCACCATCCAGGGCTTCAACGCCACTGGCCGCGGCACCGTCGTCACCTGGTGCCCCTCGTGCCACATGAACATGCAGGACAGCATGGCGCCGGTGACGCCGACCAATTTCGAGACCGTGCATGTGACGGAGGTGCTGCATGCGCGGCGCGAGGCGCTGCGCCCGCTGCTGCGCCGCCTCGTGCCGGCGCGGGTGCTGCTGCATGCCCATCTCGGCTTCGACGGCCGGGTGCCGATCAACGCGCTTGTGCCGGACCTGCTCCGCCTCATCCCGGGCCTCGAGCTCGTCGAGCACCCCTGCCGCGTGCCCGGCCATATGTGCTCCTCGCTCGCCGCGGTGCCGGGCGCGCTCGCCGATGCCCAGCGAGCGACGCTCGCCGCCATGGCGGAGACGGGCGCCAGTACGCTCTGCACCATCTTCCATTCCTGCCACCGCGAATGCGTCGGGCTGGAGCAGAACCATCCGGTCCGCGTGGTGAACTGGATCCACCTCCTCGCCTGGAGCGCCGGTTGGGAGGCGGAGGATGGCTACAAGGCAATGCGCAACGCCGCCGACCCGCGCGCCGCCCTCGGCGAGGCGCTGGTCGAGGCGGCGGGCGAGGTGCCCTTCGCCCGCCTGGTGGAGCCGGAGCTGCGCAAGTCGCCGCCGATCTAGACTTTTGTCTTGTCGCATGATTCACGCCTCCGGCCGTTCTAGCCTTCGGCGATCATGCTCTGGCTACTCCACCTGCATCCGCAGCTCCGCCACCAGCGGCCGCACCTGGGCGAGCTGCGCCCGCACCGCCGCGCCGAATTCCTCCGCCGAATTGCCGCCCGGCTCGGCTCCCAGCTCGGCGATCCGCCGCGCCACCTCGGGGTGCCGCGCCGCCGCCGCGATCTCCTGCTGCAGCCGCGCCAGGATCGGGGCCGGCGTCGCCGCCGGGGCGAAGAACCCGTTCCAGCCGAGCAGCTCGATGCTCGGATAGCCCTGCTCCCGCGCCGTCGGCACATCCGGCAGGGCGGTCGCGCGCTGCGCGGCGAGGGTTGCGACCGAGCGCAGCGCCCCCGCCTTGATATTGGCCAGCGAGGAGGAGAGCTGGTCGCCGCCGAACTGGATCCGACCCGCCAACATGTCCTGCACCAGCGGCGCGGCGCCGCGGAAGGGGATGTGGTCCATGCGAATCCCCGCATCCCGCTTCAGCACCTCGCCCACCAGGTTGATGGTGCTGCCGGGCCCGGTCGAGCCGTAGAACAGGTTGCCCCGCTCCTTCGCCACCGCGACGAACTCGCGGAGGTCGCGCGCCGGCACCGAGGGGTTCACCAGCAGCATCATCGGCACGTTGGCGCCCATGGAGATCGGCGCGAAATCCTGCTCGATCCGGTGCGGCGCGCGGCCAGCGAATTCCAGCGCCGCCGTCGTCGTGCAAAAGGTCAGGTTGTGGAAGAGCAGCGTATGGCCATCGGGCGCCGACTTCGCCACCACATCCGCGCCGATCGAGCCGCCCCCGCCGCCGCGGTTCTCGATGACCACGGACTGGCCGAGCGTCTCCGTCAGCCGCTGGGCATAGAGGCGGGCCAACAGGTCCGTCGTGCCCCCGGCGGGGAAGGGCACGATGATGCGCACCGGCCGCGCCGGCCAGGCCTCCTGCGCCGCAGCACCGCCCGCCAGTGCCGCGGCCATCCCGCCCAGCACGCCGCGCCGTCCGATCTTTGCTGTCATGGCGTCCCTCCCTTGGGAGGCGGCGCCTCAGCCTTCGATGCTGAGGTTCAGCCGCTCCGAGATTTCGGTCCATTCGCGCAGGTTGCGCGCGATCTGTGCCCGGAAGGCAGCCGGGTCCTGGTAGCTCGGGATGGTGTCGATCGCCAGCAGCCGCTGCTGCGTCTCCGGCTTCATCGCCGCGACCCGGAAGGCCTCCATCAGCCGGTCGAGCGCCGGCTGCGGCGTCCGCGCCGGGGCCAGCAGGCCGGAGAAGCCGCTGAAGCTGAACCGGTCGGAGAAGCCCAACTCCCTGAGGTTCGGCACATCAGGCATGGACGGGACGCGGCGGTCCCCGCTCGCGGCCAAGGCCCGGATGCGCCCGGCCTTCATCATCTCCCCCGCCGCCGCCATGCTGTGGAAGCCGCCATGGATGCTCCCCCCCAGCATGTCCTGCAGCATCGGCGTCTCGCCGCGATAGGAGACATGCGTCATCTCGAGCTTCGCCTCTTCCGCCAACATCAGCGCGAAGGCATGGCCCGTGCTGCCCGGCGCATAGGAGCCGAGCGAGAGGTCCCGCCCGCGCCCCCAGGCGACGAACTGCGCCATGGTCCGGACCTCGGCCGGCACCTTCGGCCCGACGCAGAACAGGATGGAGGTGGTGCCGAGCCGGCCGATCGGCGCGAAATCCGCCACCGGGTCATAGGGGAAGCGCCGCATCACCACCGGCGTCTGCACATGGGTGGTGATGGTGAAGAGCAGCGTGTAGCCGTCCGCCGGCGCCTTGGCCGCGGCCTCGGTGCCGATCAGCCCGCCGCCGCCGCCACGGTTCTCGATGAGGATGGTCTGGCCGAGCTCCGGCTGCATGCCCTCGGCGGCGATGCGCGCCCAGGTATCCGTCCCGCCGCCGGGCGGGAATGGGACGATGAAGCGGATCGGGCGGTCGGGATAGCTGCCCTGGGCACGGGCAATGGCGGGCAGGGCCAGCAGGCCTGCAAGGGTGCGTCGCTGGATCATCTCAGCCATCCACGGTGAGGTTCATGGAGGTCGCGAGCTCCGTCCATTGTTGGAGCTGCACGGTCATCTCCGCCTTGAACTCGGCGGGCGGCAGGTAGCCGGGGATGGTGTCCATCTCCATCAGGCGGCGCAGCACGGCCTCGTTGCGCATGGCGCCGGCAAAGCTCTCCGTCAGCTGCGCATGGATCGGCGCCGGGATCCGCGCCGGGGCGAAAAGGCCGATGAAGCCGGCCATGCCGAAGGCCTCCGGATAGCCGAGCTCCACGAAATTCGGCAGCTCCGGCACGGAGGGGATGCGCCGCCGCCCGAGCGTCGCCAGGGGCCGCAGGCGGCCGGAGCGGATATAGTCCCCCGCCGCCGTCATGCTGTGGAAGCCGCACTGGATGCGCCCGCCGAGGATGTCGGTCAGCATCGGCGCCTCGCCGCGATAGGCGATATGCGTCATCCCGAGCTTCTCCACGTCGGAGAAGAGCTGCGCGAAGGCATGGCCCGAGGAGCCGCTGGCATAGGAGCCGAAGGCGAGGTCCTTCCCGCGCGCATAGGCGACGAATTCGGCAAGCGTCTTCGCCGGGATCTCGGGGCGGATGCAGAAGGGCAGGGGCGTCGTGCCCACCTTGCCGATCGGCGCGAAATCCTCGAGCGGCTGATAGGGCCAGCGACGGAACACCACCGGCGACTGGATCAGCGGGCTGATGGTAAAGAGCAGCGTGTAGCCATCGGTCGCCCCCTTCGCCACGTATTCGGCGCCGAGCATGCCGCCCGCCCCGCTGCGGTTCTCGATGACGACCGGCTGGCCGAGCGTGGCGCCCATCGCCTCGGCGATGAGGCGGGACCAGATGTCGGTGGCGCCGCCGGGCGGGAAGGGGACGATGAAGCGGATCGGCCGGTCCGGATAGGCCTGTTGCGCCAGGGCGGGCGCGGCGAGCAGGGCGGCACCCAGGGCGGGCAGGCTCCGGCGATACATGACGTGACCTCCATCTTTTGGAGGCAGAGTGGCGGAGCTTCGCCGCCGCTTCAATCCCGCCTTGCCGCATAGGCGGGCAGCGACCAGCCGCGGGCGATGGCAGCGGCGCGGATGGCGAAGCCGAGCGCCATCCCGGCCAGCAGCGCCGTATCGCGCCAGACCCCGTTCATCCGCAGCAGGACGAAGGCGGCAGCACCCGCGAGGGCGGCCAGGGCATAGATCTCCTTCCGCAGCAGCAGCGGGATCTCGTTGCAGACCACATCCCGCAGCATCCCGCCGAAGGTGGCGGTGGCGACGCCGAACAGCACCGCGGCCCAGGGCTTGATCCCGCCGATCAGCGCGATCTCCGCCCCGAGGACGGCAAACAGGGCAAGCCCCACCGCATCCGCCCAGAGGAAGGCGCGGAAGCGGTTCTCGACGCGATGCGCGGTGAAGAAGATCAGCACCGCTACGGCGCTGGCGATGGCGAGCTGCGTCGGGTCGCGCAGCCAGAAGACCGGGGTGCGGCCCATCAGCAGGTCCCGCACCGTGCCGCCGCCGAAGCCGGTGACGGCGGCAATGAGTACGAAGCCCACCACATCCATCTGCTTGCGGGAGGCGACCAGCGCCCCCGAGGCGGCGAAGACCGCGACCCCGGCAAGATCCAGCCAGTGCAGCAGGGTCTCGAAGCCGCCCATGGCGGCTATTCCGCCGGCACCGCCTCGGCCCGCGCCGCCGCCGCGCTCTCCTTCACGCCGCCCGCGCAGAGCAGCGACAGGCCGAGCAGCCCGGCGACGACCGGCAACACCAGCCCGGGATGGCCGAGGTCGATCAGCATCCCCATCGGCACCGGGGTGATGGCGGAGCCGAGCGGCAGCCCGGCCGAGACGAAGCCGAAGACCTTGCCGATCTGCCCGGGCGGGCAGGCATCCTTCAGCATCACGTCCCGCGGGGTGCGGGAGGTGCCGAGCGCCAGCCCCGCCAGGACGGCGACCGCCGGCAGCAGCGCCTCCGGCATCGGCACCAAGCCAAGCGAGAGCAGCAGCGCCATGGCGCCCAGGGTCAGCACCGTCACCATGCCGAGCAGGTTGCGCTTCGAGGTGTCGGCGATCCAGCCACCGGCCAGCGTGCCGCAGGTAGCGCCGACCATGTAGCCGGTGAGCGCGCCGGAGGCGACGAGCACCGGCGTCCCCCAGAGCTTGCCGAGCACCGTCACCAGCCAGGCCTGCACGCCGGAGCCGGCCATGGAGGAGAGCAGGAAGAAGGCAAAGAAGAGCAGCATCGGCCGCGACAGCAGCACCGCGCGGCTGGACAGCGCCTCCTCGGCCTTGGCCGGCTTCGCCTGGTCGCGCAGCACGCCGCTCTGCAGCAGGATGGCCGCCACCACCGGGATGCCAAGGAGTCCGACCGTCAGCAACGCCCCGCGCCAGCTCGTCACCCCGAGCAGCAGGGCGATGACCGGCGGAGCGAGGGCGAAGCCAAGGTTGCCGGTGAAGGTGTGCAGCGCGAAAGCCCGTCCCATGAAGGACTTGTTCACGCTGCCCGTCAGGATCGCGTAGTCGGCCGGATGGATGACGCTGTTGCCGATGCCGGACAGCACGGCCAGCGGCAGGATCATCCAGAAGGCCGGCGCGAAGGCCATAGCGGAGACCGAGAGCGCCATCAGCAGCGTCCCACCGACCAGGAAGGGCCGCGCCCCCCAGCGATCCACCCAGAAGCCGACCGGCGTCTGCAGCACCGCGGTCGTCGCGCTCATCAGCGCGACCGAGAGGCCGAGCATGGCATAGGAGACGCCGAACTCGGCCCGCCACTGCAGGAAGAGCGGCGGCAGGCAGAGCATGTAGAAATGCGACAGGAAATGCCCGGTGCCGATCAGCGCGACGATGCGCATGTCTCGACCGCCGGCGGCGCCGGCTTCAGGTTCAGGCTGGCGGGTCATGGGCGGGCCCCGATCCAATGATGCAGCGCCGTTCCGGTCGGCGCTGGCGATGTCCGGCCCCTCCGGGTTAGCCTCCCGTCATGCGGCGTGCAACTGGCATCGGGCTCGTCCTGCTGGGGGGAGGCATCGCCTTCGGCCTCACCCGGTACGGCACCACCTCCGCGGAATGCCGCGAGGCCCGCACCCAGGGCCTGCCCAATGCCGAGGAGCTTTGCGGCAGCAGCTCCCGCAGCGGCGGTTCCTCCTCCTCGTCGTCTTCCTCATGGCGCAGCAGCGGTAGCGGCAGCTCGGCCACCACGACCACCGCCAGCGCCCGCGGCGGCTTCGGCAGCTCCGGCGGGGGCGGCAGCTGATGCGCCGGCTGGAGCAGGCGCCCCGCCCGGACCGGCTGGAGCGCGCCCGCAGCATGGGCTTCGCCTTTGCCGAGATCGAGGGCGAGGCCTACTGGGACGAGACCGCCCGCTATGCCTTCACCGCCGCCGAGATCGATGCGCTGGAGGCGGCGACGGCCGAGCTCGAGCGCCTCACCCGCCTCGCCTGCGCGCATCTGGTGCGGGAGGATACCGGCCGCGCGCTTGGCCTCACCGATGCCGCCTGGGCGCTCGCCAAGCGCTCCTGGCTGCGCGGCGAGCCGAGCCTCTACGGCCGCATGGACCTCCGCTGGGACGGCACCGGCCCGCCCAAGCTCCTCGAATACAATGCCGACACCCCGACCGCCCTCTTCGAGGCCGCGGTGGTGCAGTGGGAACGGCTGCAAATGATGGGGTACACTTGCACGCCCCAGCTTCAAGCCGCCGCGGCGAACCCAGGCCCTTCCAGGCTCTCCCGGATGAACCGCATCAGCGGCTCGGCCAGCGGGTTCTGCCCCGCCGCATCGCCGAAGACGCACATCTCCGCCGTCCCCAGCGCCGGCAGGCCCGGCACCTCGACGAGGCCGGGCGGCATCCCGCTTCGGCCGAGCACGCTCAGCGCGAAGCCCGCCTGCGCCGCGGCCGCGACGCCGAGCAGGCTGGCCGAGACATAGACCACCTCGAAGCCCATCCCCGCCCGGGCCAGCGCCGCCAGCGCCCGGTCGCGGAACATGCAGCCGGGGGGAAGCATCGCCAGCGGCAAGGGGCGCCCCGCCGGCGCCACCCAGTCCGGCGCCGCGACCCAGACCACGGCCTCGGTCCAGATCGGCCGGCCCTCCGTCTCGCCGTCCCGCCGCTTGCCGAGCACCAGGTCGAGCGCGCCCCGCTCCTGCGCCGCCCGCAGCTCATGGCTGCGCCCGACCTCCACCTCGAGGGCCACCTCCGGATAGGTCCGGGCGAAGCGCGCCAGCAGCGGCGCCAGGTTGCGCGGCACGAAATGATCGGCGACGCCGAGCCTGAGCCGCCCGGCCACCGGCGGCGCCACCATCCGCCGCACCGCCTCGTCGTTCAGCGCCAGGATGCGCCGCGCATAGGCGAGCAGCGTCTCGCCGTCCCGCGTCAGGACGACGCTGCGGCTGGTGCGCTCCAGCACGCGGCGCCCCACCACCTCCTCCAGCCGCTTCACCTTCAGGCTGACGGCCGACTGGGTGAGGCCGAGCGCCGCCCCGGCCGCGGTGAAGCCGCCGCGCTCCGCCACGGCGACGAAGCAGCGGAGCAGGTCGAGGTCGAGATCGGGGATGCGCATGGGCCGAGCATCCCTCAGCCCATGCGCGGCATCAATCAGACGTCCTCGTCGTAGTCGCCGCCGGCATCGTCCATGCCGCCGCCGGTGTCGTAATTGCTCGTATCCGTGTCGTAGCCGCCGCCGGTCGCGTCCTGGGTGGCGGCATAGTCCTGGCCGCCGCCGCCCCAGCCCTGGTCGGCCGCGGCCGCGCCCGGATCGGTCCAGGGCGAGGAAGCCGGCACCGCCTCCTGCCCGAAGGCCCCGCCGCCGCCGGTCAAGTCGGAGGCGGTGGAGGCCGCCGCGCCGCCATGGCCGGAGAAGGCGTTCATCAGCATGTTGCCGACCACCATGCCGCCGGCGACACCCGCCGCCGTGGTCAGCGCCGTGCCGAGGAAGCCGGACCCCCCGCGCTGCGGCTGCAGCATCCCCGGGTTGTAGCCCGGCGGATAGACCGGCTGCGGGGGAGGGGTCATCTGCGGCGGCTGCCGGCTGGCGCCACCCCCGCCGAACATGCCGCCGAACAGCCCGCCGCTGCGCGGCTGCTGCGCCGCCTGGGTCTGGGCGCGGGCATTTTGCACCTCCCATTCCAGCTGGCGGATGCGGTTTTGCGTCTCCACCAGCGCCGCCTCCTGCACGAAGGCGGTCTGGGTGATGCGGTAGCGCGCCTCCGGATAGCGGGCGAAGAGGTCGGCGATCAGCGCATCCGCCTCGCGGTCGACCGGCGGCAGGTTCGGCCGCGACTGGGTCGCCGGCACACTGCTGCCGCCCCAAGGCCCCGGCGCGGGGGCGGCGGCCGGCGCTGCGCCGGCAATCCGCTCCACGAACTGGCTAATGATCCGGCGTTCGTCGTCGTTCATGGTCCTCGTGTCTCCCTGGCCTCGTCCCGGCGGCCGCCGCCCTGTTCCCGGGCTGGTCCGGCCTTCGCGACCATGCCGGCGAAGTGGCCCGGCACCCGAACCGTTTCAAGCGGCAGCGATGCGTCCTGGCAGGCCAAGCCGCCGCCATTCGATCACCGGGCAGCGATCCTGCACGAAGCGCAGCCCGGCCGCCCGCGCCCGCTCCCCGGCCGCGTCATCGCGCACGCCAAGCTGGAGCCAGACGCTGCGGGCACCGAGGCGGATGGCCTCGTCCACCACCGCCCCCGCCTCCTCGCTGCGGCGGAAGACGTCGACCATGTCGAGCGGCCCCGCGGCCTCGAGGCTCGGGGCCACGGCCGCCCCGTGCAGAACCCCGCCGGCGAGGCCGGGATTGACCGGCGTCACCTGGTAGCCGCGTGCCACCAGGAAGCCGGCGACGCCGTGGCTCGGCCGCTCCGGCCGGGCCGAGGCGCCGACCACGGCGATGCGCCTCGTAGTCAGGAGGATGTCGCGGATCTCCGCGTCGCTCATGGATGTCGTCTCCGGTGCTTGCCTTCCGCCGCGCCGCCCGGCATTCCTCGGCGGGCGAGGGCCTGTAGCTCAATGGTCAGAGCGGACCGCTCATAACGGTTTGGTTGCAGGTTCGAGTCCTGCCGGGCCCATCGCGCACCCGCCATGGTCGCCCGCGCCCCCGCAGCGCCCCGGTCCGCTATCCCCGCTCCGCCTCCGGCACCGGCACGTCGAAGCCGTTCAGCGTGACCGAGACCATGCAGTAGAGCCCGACCAGGTAGATCAGCTCCGCCGCGCCCTGCTCGCCGAAGGCCTCGGCCGCCTGCCGGTAGCTCAGCGCCGGCAGCACCCCGCCACTCACCAGCGCCGAGGCGATGTCATAGGCGATCGCCTGGTCGCGCGGCAGGTCGCCCGGCCGCTGGCCGGCGACGATGGTCGCCAAGGTGTCGTCGGGGAGGCCGCGCTGCTCGGCGGCGATGACATGCGCATAGATTTCGTAGGCCGAGTGGAAATGCGCGCCGGTGACGAGGATGGCGATCTCCCGCACCGGCTTCGGCAGGCCCGGCGAGAAGGACATCGCCTTGGTCAGCTCCCAGATCGGCCCGCCGAATTTCGGCTGGTGCAGCCAGGGATTCCACGGGCCAAGCAGCGCGCCCTCGCCGTCGATGGTGGCGAAACCCTTGAAGTGACCCTCGATGCCGGCGCGCATGTCGGCATAGAGCGGTTTCTGCTCCTCGCTCAACGCATCGGGCTTGATCAGGGGAAGGCGCATCGGACACTCCTCGGCAGGTCTCACAAAATGTGTAGGAACACCCAGAACAGCGCCGCCGAGAGGCAGATCGCCGCCGGCAGGGTCAGCACCCAAGCCAGCAGCAGGTTGCGCAGCGTGGCGATCTGCAGCCCCGCCCCGCTCGCCGCCATGGTGCCCGCGACGCCGGAGGAGAGCACATGCGTGTTGCTCACCGGAAGGCCGTAAAGATCGGCGGCCGCGATGGTCCCCATCGCCATCAGCTCGGCCGAGGCGCCCTGGCCGTAGCTGATATGCGTCTTGCCGATCTTCTCGCCGACGGTGACGACGATGCGCTTCCACCCGACCATGGTCCCGAGGCCGAGCGTAATGGCGACAGCGACCTTTACCCAGTCCGGGATGAAGCGCGTCGCCCGGTCGAGCAGGCCGTGGAAGGCCGCGACGTCCTGCGCCTCCTGCGGGGCGAAGGCAGGGTCCTTCTGCTTCGCCATCAGCCGAGCGCCTCGCCGGCGAGGTACATGTGGTTGCGGACATTCGGCACCGCCTCGTCCGGCAGGGCGCGCAGCTCGCCATAGCCGTGGACCTGCCCGGCGATGCCGGCCGAAAGCTGGCGCAGCGCCGGCACCGTCTCCGGCTGCAGGGCCTTGTCCCGCACATAGGCAGTGACGGCAAGGCGCGGGTCGCCCTCCACCGGCGCCCGGCCGCCATGCGCGGCGAGCGCCGCATCCAGCCCCGCCGCAGCCTCGACGAAATGCTGCGCATGCGGCGCGTCCGCGGTGCGGTTGAGCGCATAGACCGTCGGCACCGTGCCCACCAGGATCAGCATGATGAGCCCTATGCCCTTCTGCCCGTCATTCGAGCTATGCGCGAAGGAGACGCCGGTGCAGGTGAAGATAAGCAGCCCGCGGATCCAGCGCGGCGGCGGCTTGCTGCCCTCGGGCTCGGCATAGAGCTCCGGCCAGCGGACGAGCAGCTGCAGCAGCAGGTACATGCCGGCGGCGCAGCAGAAGCCGACCAGCGGCGAGAGCAGCAGCGCATAGCCGATCTGCGTCGCCTGGCCCCAATCCACCCCGGCCGTGCCGCTCTGGCCGTGCATCAGGCTGTTGGCGACGCCGACGCCGACGCCGATGATCGAGCCGATCAGCGTATGCGAGGAGGAGGCCGGCAGGCCGAGCGCCCAGGTGCCGAGGTTCCAGATGATGGCCGCGATCAGCAGGGCGAAGACCATGGCGAAGCCCGCCTGGCTCGAGACCTGCAGGATCAGCTCCACCGGCAACAGCGAGATGACGCTGAAGGCCACCGCGCCCGAGGAGGTCAGCACGCCGAGGAAGTTGAACATCCCTGACCAGACCACCGCCACGTTGGGGCTGAGCGAATGGGTGTAGATCACCGTCGCCACCGCATTGGCGGTGTCGTGAAAGCCGTTGACGAATTCGAAGCCGAGCGCGATCAGCAGCGCCACGCCGAGCAGCAGGTAGGGCAGCGCGCCCTGTTCATGCGATTGCGAAGGGTCCGTCATCAACCGCCAGATTGCGTAGGCCAGCCCGGCCAGCACGACTGCGGCGAACAGCCCGGTCGCCAGCTTCGACGCCGGCCCCCGCTTCGCCCTGCCGCCGAATTTCTGGTCGAAGATCGATCCCTCGCGGGGCAGCGGCGCCGCCCTGGTGGCCGCCTGGTCCATCTCCACGCCCTCCGCCGGTCCGGCGCATGGAACGCCGGCGGCCCTGGCGTGGCCCGCCTGGCGGAATGACACTCGAATGATATTGCGGCCTCGCCCCGAGGCGCCGCCGCTTTCCACGCCGCTTTCCCTGGGCCGTCCCTGGCGCTAGAACCCAGGGCCGAACGCCCCCGCAGGACCGATGCTCATGGCCTCTTACCAGTACGCCTATGTGATGAAAGACCTGACCAAGTCCTATCCGGGTGGGCGCGAGGTCTTCAAAGGCATCACCCTGTCCTTCCTGCCGGATGTGAAGATCGGCGTGCTCGGCCCGAACGGCGCCGGCAAGTCGACGCTGATGCGCATCATGGCCGGGCAGGATAAGGAATTCGGCGGCGAGGCCTGGGCGGCCGAGGGCGTGCGCGTCGGCTACCTGCCGCAGGAGCCGCATCTCGAGCCCGACCTCACGGTCGGCGAGAACGTCATGCTCGCCTTCAAGGAGATGAAGGCGCATCTCGACCGCTTCAACGAGATCTCGCTCGCCTTCGGCGAGGAGATGTCGGACGACAAGATGAACGACCTGCTGGCGGAACAGGCCGACCTGCAGGAGAAGATCGATGCCGGCGGCGGCTGGGAGATCGACCGCACCGTCGAGATCGCGCTCGACGCGCTGCGCTGCCCGCCCGCCGAGAGCCCGGTGACCACCCTCTCGGGCGGCGAGCGGCGGCGTGTGGCGCTCTGCCGGCTGCTGCTCGAGAAGCCGGAGATGCTGCTGCTCGACGAGCCGACCAACCACCTCGATGCCGAGAGCGTCTCCTGGCTGGAGAAGACGCTGCGCGACTATACCGGCGCCGTGCTGATCGTGACGCACGACCGCTACTTCCTCGACAACGTCACCAACTGGATCCTCGAGGTCGATCGCGGCCGGGGCATCCCCTACCAGGGCAACTACTCCGCCTATCTCGAGCAGAAGCGCAAGCGCCTCGCCCAGGAGGAGAAGGAGGAGAGCACCCGCCAGCGCCAGCTCGCCGAGGAGCAGGAGTGGATCGGCCGCAGCCCCTCCGCCCGCCAGGCGAAGTCGAAGGCCCGCATCCAGGCCTATGAGGAGCTGCTGCTCCGCAGCCAGGACCGCGCCCCCGACCCGACCGAGATTCAGATCCCGCCTGCACCGCGCCTCGGCAATACCGTCATCGTGGCCGACGCCATCCGCAAGGGCTTCGGCAACCGCCTGCTGATCGACGACCTGTCCTTCAAGCTGCCGCCTGGCGGCATCGTCGGCGTCATCGGCCCGAACGGCGCCGGCAAGACCACGCTGTTCAAGATGATCACCGGCGTCGACAAGCCCGACAGCGGCACCATGACGGTCGGCGAGAGCGTCCAGCTCGGCTATGTCGACCAGAGCCGCGACAGCCTCGACGACAAGAAGACCGTCTGGCAGGAGATCTCCGGCGGCCAGGATCAGATCACCATGGGCAAGCGCACGGTGCCGAGCCGCGCCTATTGCGCCGCCTTCAACTTCAAGGGCGGCGACCAGCAGAAGCCGGTCGGCGTGCTCTCGGGCGGCGAGCGCAACCGCGTGCACTTGGCGAAGATGCTGAAGAACCCGCACAACGTGCTGCTGCTCGACGAGCCGACTAACGACCTCGACGTCGACACGCTGCGCGCGCTGGAGGAGGCGCTGGCCGACTTCGCCGGCTGCGCCGTCATCATCAGCCACGACCGCTGGTTCCTCGACCGGCTGGCGACGCACATCCTCGCCTTCGAGGGCGACAGCCATGTCGAGTGGTTCGAGGGCAACTTCCAGGCCTATGAGGCCGACAAGCGACGCCGCCTGGGTGCCGCGGCCGACCAGCCGCACCGGATCAAGTACCGCCCGCTGACCCGGTAGGCCCCGCATGGGCCATGCGCATCCCGTGCCGCTGCCGGCGCGGCTGGTCTGCACGGCGCGGCTCACCCTCGCGCCGCCGGGCAAGGAGAACCTGTCGGACCTCGTCCGGCTGAAGGCCGACCCGCGCGTCTTCGAGCTGATGCTGCACGGCATCCGCACGGAGGCGGCAACGCGCGCGGAGCTGGAGGACGACATCGCCTTCTGGGCCCAGCGCGGCTACGGCACCTGGTGCGTCTTCCACAGCGAGAGCGGCGATTTCCTCGGCATCTCCGGGCTGATGGAGCGCCCGGACGGTCGCGGCGTCGCGCTGCGCTTCGCCCTCTGGCCCGAATGCCGCGGCCGTGGCTATGCGCGGGAGGCGGCGAAGGCCGGGCTCGATTTCGGCCACCGCGCCGGCCTCGCCCGCATCATCGCCGTCGCCTGGGAGGGCAACGATGCCTCCCGCCATGTGCTGGCGGATATCGGCATGACGGAATGCGACGCCTTCGACTATCGCGGGCGCCGCATGATCGTCTACGAGAGCTGCAGGTAAGGCCCGGGGGTCAATCCCGGGCCGCGCGGGCTCAGCGCCCCTGCTCCCGCTGCGCGAGCTGCTGGATCTGCCCGCGCATCGCCTGCAGCAGCGCGGCGACCGAGCCGTTGTTGCGCTGGATCACGCTGGAATACTCGCTACGCTGGGTCAGCCGCAGCGAGGTTCCCTCGGCGATCACGTCGACGATCTTCGGCTGCCCGCCGATCTCTGCCACGCGCCAGTCGAGCGAGAAGGGCGCCGTGTTCGGCCGCTCGATGACGGTGTTCACCAGCACGTCCTCCTCCGTCCGCTGCTGCGTCCGGCCGAGCGAGAAGCGCACGCCCTGATACTCGCCGAAGCGGGCGGAAAGGTTGCGGATCAGCGTCTCCTCGAACAGCTTCATGTACTCCTGCTGCTCCTGCGGCGAGGCCTGGCGCCACCAGCGGCCGAGGATGAAGCGGCCGACGCCCTCCACGTCGACGGCGCGGCGGAGGATGGCGGCGACGCGCTGCCGGCGGGCCGCGACGTCGCGCGTCTGGTCGTTGACCGCGGCCACCAACTCCTGGCCGGTGGTCTGGATGAAGTTGGAGGCGCGGCCGATATCGGCCTGGGCCAGCGCCGGCCCGGCGAGGCCCGCCGCGGAAAGGGCGAGGGCCGCGCCGAGCAGGGTGCGGCGGTCGAAGTCATGCATGGTCATCTGTCTCCCGGACCGGCGTTACCTGCGCTGCTGGTCCATGCCGGTGCCGACGCCGAAGCCCGTGCCGCCGGCGGCCGCGGGCGCGACCTCCCCGGCGTTCCTGATCTCGGCGGCCCGGCGCTGGCGGTAGGCGCTGCGCAGGGTGGAATAGGGGTCGAGCGAGGTGCGGTTCACCTCGTCGAGCGTCTCAATCAGGCTCTCCCGCGTATCGACCACGGTGGCGCCGGCGCGGCCATAGACCAGCCCGTCCACCACCGCGCCCTGGCCGAACCAGCTCAGCGGGTCGGAGACGATGCCGAGGCCGAAGCCGACCAGGTCGCGCGGGTTGGAGGGGCCGAGCACGGGGATGAAGAGGAATGGCCCCTCGCCGACGCCCCAGCGGGCCAGGGTCTGGCCGTAATCCTCGGAATGCCCGCGGACCCCGAACCAGCTCTCGGCCACGTCGAAGATGCCGCCGACGCCGAGCGTCGAGTTGATGACGAAGCGCCCGAGCGTGTCGCCCGCCCGGCGCGACTCGCCCTGGAGCATGTCGTTGGCGAGGATCACCGGGGTGCGGAGGTTGCCGAGTACGTTGCGGACGCCCGTCCGCACCGGCTGCGGCACCACGGCGCGGTAGCCGACCGCGACCGGGCGCAGCGCATACTGGTCGATCGCCTGGTGGACGGCGAAGAGCCGGCGGTTGGTCGGCTCCGCCGGGTCGTTGTTCTGGCGGTACTCGGCGAGCGCCTCCGGGTCGGAGGCCGGCGGCCGGGTGGCGCAGCCGGCCAGCAGCACGACCGCCAGCAGGGGCGCCGCCAGGACGGTCCGGGCCCCGGAAAGGCGAAGTCTGTTCGGCTGACGCATCTGTCCGGTTGCCCTCATCGGTCTTGGCATGGTTGCGGTGCAGGCAGGGATCGGTCGGCAGGATGCCATGCATCCCCATGCCATGCCGGCCGGCCCGCCATCTGGTCCCCTATAGCATCGGCCGGGTGTAACCGATAATGCCCCGAACCATGACATCATGTGACGCTTGCGAAGGTGACCGGGGAGGGGCAGATAGGCCCTATGGACCACGCCCTCCCCGAGATTCCACCGCAGGGAACCCTGCAACGCTGGCTGACCGGCCCCCGTTTCGGTGGGCTGCCGAACTTCGCGGAGATGCCGCCGCCGAAACTCTCCTTCGAGTTCTTCCCGCCGAAGACCGATGCGCTGGAGGCACAGCTCTGGTCCTGCATCCGCCGGCTGGAGCCGCTTTGCCCGCGCTTCGTCTCCGTCACCTATGGCGCCGGCGGCACCACCCAGGCCCGTACCCACGCGACGGTCGCCCGGATCGTGCAGGAGACGGGCCTGACGCCCGCCGCCCACCTCACCTGCGTCGGCGCCTCCCGCGGCGAGGTGGACGAGGTCGCCCGGCGCTACTGGGACGCCGGCGTCCGCCACATCGTGGCGCTCCGTGGCGACCCGCCCGCCGGCGCCGAGCGCTATGAGCCGCATCCCGAGGGCTATGCCTATGCCGCCGACCTGGTCGCCGGCCTCGCCCGCATCGCTCCCTTCGAGATCAGCGTCGCCGCCTATCCGGAGACGCATCCGACGGCGCTCTCCCACGACCACGACCTCGACAACCTGAAGCGGAAGATCGATGCCGGGGCGACCCGGGCGATCACCCAGTATTTCTTCGATTCCGAGACCTATCTCCGCTTCCTCGACCGCTGCGCCGCGGCCGGCATCACCCTGCCGATCGTCCCCGGCATTATGCCGGTCTCGAACTTCAACCAGATGAAGAAGTTCTCCGCCATGTGCGGCGCCGGCGTGCCGGACTGGATGGGCCGCCTCTTCGAGGGGCTGGACGAGGACCCGGAGACGCGCCGGATGGTCTCGGTCGTGCTGGCCGCCGAGCAGGTGCGGCTGCTCCAGGCCAACGGCGTGGACGAGTTCCACTTCTACACGCTGAACCGACCGGACCTCGTCTACGCCATCGCCCATATCCTGGGCGCCCGGCCTCGGCCCGTCACTCCACCCTGATCCCTTCGGCGCGGATGAGGTCCCCCATCCGCTGCCGCTGCCCGGCGAAGAAGGCGGCGAATTCGGCCGGGCTGCTGCCGACCGGGATCATGCCGATCTCGCCGAGCCGCCTTACCGCCTGCGGGTCCCGCATGCCGGCGGCGGCCGCCTCGGCCAGCCTGCCGATCGCCAGTCCCGGCGTCCCCCGAGGCGCGTAGAGGCCGAGCCAGTCATAGAGGTCGAAGCCAGGGAAGCCCTGCTCGGCGACCGTCGGCACCGCCGGCAGGTTCGCCAGCCGCTCGATGGTGGTGACGGCGATGCCGCGCAGCCGTCCCTCCATCACCAGCGGCGCCGCCTGGGGCAGGGTGGAGAAGACGAACTCCGCGTCCCCGGCCAAGATTCCCGCCACCGATGCCGCCCCGCCCCGGTAGGAGACATGGTTGGCCGTGACCCCCGCTTGCCGCAGCAGCATGGCCGGCGCCAGGTGGGTCGCCGTTCCGACGCCGGAGGAGGCGTAGGGGATCTGCCCCGGCGCCGAGCGCAGCCGCGCCAGCAGCCCCTGCAGGTCCCGCGCCGGATGGTCCGGCCGCACCACGCAGACGAGCGGCGACTTCACCATCTGGCTCACCGGCACCAGCGCCGTGGCGAAGTCGTAGGGCAGGCCCGGGATCAGCAGGTCGTTCACCGCCCCCGCCGCGGTGTCGGCCAACGCCGTGTAGCCGTCCGGCGCCGCCTGCGCGACCACCCCGGCCCCGACCGAGCCGCTCGCCCCCGCCCGGTTCTCCAGCACCAGCGGCTGGCCTAGCACCTGCTGCATCGCGGGCGCGGCCAGCCGCATCGGGATGTCCGCCCCGCCCCCCGGCGGCCAGGAGATGACGATCCGCACCGGCCGCGCCGGCCAGGTCTCGGCCCGGGCCAGATGCGGCAGGGCGAGCGCCGCCGCCAGCAGCGGGCGGCGGGGGATCGGGTGCGGCATGGCGGTACCTTCCTCTGGCGTCGATGCCCGATCCTGCAGCCCGGCGCCGCCGCCCGAAAGGCTTTGAGCACCGGGCGCGGCCCGGCCTACAGTCTGCACAACGCCCAAGGAGGAAACGGCGATGCAGCAGCAAGGCCCGCTGAGCGCGGAACAACTCCGCCAATTCGAGGAGGAGGGCTGGCTCTTCCTCCCCGAGACCTTCAGCCCGGAGGAGGTCGCTGTCCTCGCCCGCGAGGCGGAGGCGATCTATGCCGAGAACCGGCCCGAGATCTGGCGCGAGAAGTCGGGCGCACCGCGCACCGCCTTCGCCGCCCACACCTTCAACGAGGCCTTCCGCCTGCTCGGCGCCCACCCCCGGCTGATCGGCCCGGTGGAGCAAATCTTCGGCGAGCAGCTCTACATGCATCAGTTCAAGATCAACGCGAAAGCCGCCTTCACCGGCGATGTCTGGCAGTGGCACCAGGACTACGGCACCTGGAAGCGCGACGACGGCATGCCCGAGCCCCGCGCCATGAACATCGCCGTCTTCCTCGACGAGGTGATGCCGATCAACGGCCCGCTCATGCTGATCCCGCGCAGCCAGGCGCATGGCACGCTGGAGGCCGGGCACGACACCTCCACCACCTCCTACCCGCTCTGGACCCTCGATGACGCGATGGTGACGCGGCTGGTGCAGGAGGGCGGCATCGTCGCCCCGACCGGCAAGCCCGGCGGGGTGCTGATGTTCCATGGCAACCTCGTCCATGGCTCGGCGCCGAACATCACCCCCTATCCGCGGAAGATCGTCTACCTGACGCTCAACGCCGTCTCGAACCACATCCGCAGCCCGACCCGGCCGGACTGGATCGCCCACCGCGACTTCACCCCGATCGAGCCGGTGGCGGCCGATGCGCTGACCGACTACGCCCGGCGCTGGAAGCAGGCGGCGGACTAGGCATCCCGCACCCCACTCGGCCGTTCCTGCCTCAGCAGAGGGAGGCAGGAATGTCGGAGTCCGGCGAGATTCGCCCGCATATGGAAGTGGTCGGTGCCGATGGCGTGCATGTCGGCACCGTGGACCGCATGGAGCGCGGCCACATCAAGCTGACCCGTCAGGACGACCCGGACGGCAGCGGCCAGCATCACCACCATGTCCCGCTCGGCGCCATCCGCATGGTCGAGGGCAACCGGGTCTGGCTTACCATGCCCGCCCAGCAGGCCCGCGCCATGGTGGTCAGCGGCCAGTCGCCCGAGGACATGGAGGAGGGCAGCGCCGCCACCGACGAGGCCGGCATCGCCCGGCCCGACCGCACCGGCGTCTCGCCGATGGAGGGCGGCGCCAGCGGCAACATCCATGGCGGCGGCACCATGGCGCCGAAGGGCGGCGGGGCCGGGGGCACCGCCGCCCATAGCCAGGGCAGCGGCGGCGGCATCGCCCATGACCCGAACATGGACCCGAGCGGGCGCGGCGACCCGGATCTCTGAGGGAAGGGGCTGCCGCCAGGGCAGCCCCCCGCCGTCAGCCGTTCCAGTCGTAGACGCGGACGAAGTCGACCATGATGTCGTAGTGGCCCGGCACGTTCGGCCCCGGCACGCCGCCATACCAGGTATCCGCCGGCGAGCCGACATGGCCCTGGAGCCCGACCGTCATCTTCTGGTTTGGGATGTTCTGCGTGTAGGTGTGGATCGCCTGGCCGTCGACGGTCATCGTCACCCGGGTCGGCGTCCATTCCAGCCCGTAGACGTGCCACTGCGTCAGGTCGATGTCGTAGTTGTGGCTCTCGTAGATGTCGCCGCCGGTCTTCGGGTCGGCCCAGTGCTGGGTGACCATGCCGTCGCCCTTCGGCGTCTCGAGGATGTCGAGCTCCGGCGGCCAGACGCCCTGCGCCGCCGGCCAGAGCAGGAAGACCGGCCCCATCCCCGTCACCTCGGCGCCCATCTTCGCCATGATCTCCACCTTGCCGTAGGTGAAGGCGAAGCCCGGGTTCCACTGGTTCGGCGTGGTCGAGAGGCCGCCCGCCGCCCAGCTTCCGTCGGCCTGCTTGGTGATGCCGATGTTGAGCATCCCGTTGCCGACGCTGACCTCGGAGTTGTCCCAGCGGAAGGCGCCGTTCCAGTAGCTGGACCCGCCGTAGCTGATGGGCCATTTGGTCGGGTCGACCTTGGTCCCGCTGAACTCGTCCTGGAAGATGAGCCCGCCGAACTCGCCGGTCTTCGGCGCCGCTGCATAGGTCCAGGTCGGGTCGACCAGCGTGTTCATCCAGGCGCCGCTGACGCCGGCCAGCATCACCGTGTCGCCCGAGCCCGGCCCGTAATGCACCAGCGTGCCGGTGATGCCGTTGACCGTCGCCGCCTCCTGCCAGACCGCGAAGGTGCCGTCGGTGGCGATGGAGAGGCGGTCCTCGCCGGGCTTGAAGTCGGTGATGACATCGGCGCCGTCGCCCGGCTTGAAGACGAAGACGTCGACGCCGGTGCCGCCGGTCAGCACGTCGTTGCCCAGCCCGCCGGTGATGGTGTCGTTGCCGGCGCCGCCGTTGATGGTGTCGGCGCCGAGCTTGCCGGTGAGCACGTCGTTGCCCGGGGTGCCGGTCAGGTTGAGGTTGTCGGACAGGGGCGGCGCCTCGAAGAAGGAGAAGCTCTTCGCGCCGGTCGAGCCCAGGAAGAGGCTCGAATCCGCGACGTTGGCGCCGCCATAGCTCGCGCCGTCGACATAGAGGTTGCGGTCCTGCGCCACGGAGCCGCCCCAGCCGTCGTTGAGGAAGGCCACCTCGACCTTGTGCGTGCCCGCCGCCCAGTCGCCCTTCAGCGTCAGCGTGTCGTACTGTCCCTTGCTGTGCAGCGCGGAGGCGGTGAAGGTTCCGCCGATCTGCACGCCGTCGACCTTGACCGTGTATTGCGCGCTGCCGCTCCAGTAGTCCTGGCTGACCTTCAGCACCAGGCTGTCCGGCCCCGCGCCCGCGGTGAGGAATTTCGGCGGGAAGGGGTCCGCCGGGGGCTGCTCGACGAAGGAAAAGCTCTGCGCCCCGGTGCGGCTCAGGTTGAGGCTCGCCCCCGTCACCGCCGCGCCCGCATAGGTGGCGCTCTCGACATAGAGGTTACGGTCGGAGTCGCTCGTCCCGCCCCAGCCGTCATTGAGGAAATTGACCTCGACCCTATGGGTGCCTGCCGTCCAGTCGCCCTTCAGCGTCAGGGTGTCGAACTGCCCGGAGCCGCGCAGGGCGGAGGCGGTGAAGGTGCCGCCGATCTGCACGCCGTCGACCTTCACTGTGTACTGCGCGCTGCCCTGCCACTGGTCCTGGGTGATCTTCAGCACCAGGCTGTCCGGCCCCGTGCCGGCGGTGAGCGATACCGGGTTGAAGACCGTCTGCGCGACACTTGCCGCCGGCACCAGCGCCGGGTTGGTCAGCCATTCCAGCTTCACGTTGGTGATGCCGGCGAGGAAGACTGAGTCCGACCAGGAGCCGTTGTAGACGATGCTGGTGCCGTAAATCCCATTGACGGAGGTCTGGTAGATCCAGGGGGTGTAGCTGGGGCTGGCAATGGAGATCCGGTCCACGCCGAGCTGGAAGTCGGTGATGAAATCCGCCCCGTCGCCCGTCTTGAAGACGAAGGTGTCGGCACCGGCACCGCCCGTCATCGTGTCGGCCCCGGAGCCGCCGGTGATCGTATCGGCGTCGGCACTACCCTTGAGCGTATCGTTGAAGGAGGTACCCGTGATAACGGCCATGGACCTTCTCGCTGCTGACAACCGAGAGGCGTTCCCGGTTGCCGAATACAACTAGAAGTTGATTTCAGCGTCAAACAGAAAACTGAGATGGCACGCAACGAACTATGTGAGTTGCAACGGGGGTAACATCAGCGGCCGGTATGCCCGGCGGAGAAGGAAGGGGGGCTGGGAACCATCGACACCTGGCCCACTGCGAAGAACAGCAGCACGCCGGGGCCGGCCGCCGCCGGCAGCACGGTGAGGAGGAGCACCCGGTTCCGGTTGCCCGTCAGCATGCCCCGCCAGCGCCAGCCGCGACCTGGCCGGCTAGAGAGGTAGCGCCGTTCGCCTATTCAACCCGAGGTTGCCAACGGGGCCAGCGCCACCCCATCGGCCGACCGGCCCATGGCCTCCAAACACCATGGCCCGGGAAGCGCCGGCAGGCCCGTCACCAGCCCCAGCCGGAGCACCAGCCTGGGGATGGTGATGGTGAGGTCGATCCCCAGCAGCCGGGCACCAGCGGGAGGAAAGGCACCAGCGCCGCCACAGGCTGATCTCCGCATCCAACCCATTCAGCCGTGCGACCGCCGGAGCCGTCGCTGCCGCGCAGCGTGCCGCCAGCAGCACCCTGCCCGCCCCAAGCGGCCCGTCCAGCGCCGCCGCCTCCTGAGCGACCAGCGGGCAGGCGAGCAGCGCCCCGGCCGGAAGCCCCGCCACCGGCCAGGGCCGCCGCAGCCAGGCAAGGCTCCGCGCCAGGTCGATTCTGCGCAGCACGGGCGTCATCAACAGGGTGACCGCCGGGCTCAGTCCGCCCGGTATCGCCGCCGCCACCGGCCCGCAGGCGATCCCGGCGAGGATGCCCGGCGCCAGCAGCGCCGTGCCATGGCGCGAACCGGTCGAGGAGGCGCGGAAAGGCCAGGGGATGAGCTCGGAGGCGCCGTCGCGGTTGGAGAGGCTCGCCCGAGGTTCTATAGCTAGGGGGGTGTCCGCACCACTCCCCCACCCCCCTTCGCCCGGCGATGACTACCTCGCCCGCCTCAACCCCGAGCAGCGGGAGGCGGTCGAGACCCTCGACGGCCCCGTGCTGATCCTGGCCGGCGCCGGCACCGGCAAGACCCGCGTGCTGACCACGCGCTTTGCCCACCTGCTGAAGACCGGCCGCGCCTGGCCAGGCCAAGTGCTGGCCGTCACCTTCACCAACAAGGCGGCGCGGGAGATGCGCGAGCGCGTCTCGGCCATCCTCGGCCAGCCGGCGGAGGGCCTCTGGCTCGGCACCTTCCATGCGCTCTGCGCCCGCATGCTCCGCCGCCATGCGGAGCTGGTGCGGCTGACCAGCGGCTTCACCATCCTCGACACCGACGACCAGCTGCGCCTGCTGAAGCAGGTGATGGAGGCCGCCGGCATCGACCTCAAGCGCTGGCCCGCCCAGGGGCTGATGGGTCAGATCCAGCGCTGGAAGGACCGCGGCCTCTCGCCCGAGCGCGTCACGCCGGTCGAGGACACCGACTATGCCGGGGGCAAGGCGCGCGGCCTCTACGCCGCCTACCAGTCCCGCCTGCGCGACCTCAATTGCTGCGACTTCGGCGACCTGATGCTCCACATGACGGAGATCTTCCGCACCCATCCCGAGGTGCTGGCCGACTGGAACCGCCGCCTGCGCTACATCCTGGTCGACGAGTACCAGGACACCAACCTCGTCCAGTACTACTGGCTCCGCCTGCTGGCGCAGTCGCACCGCAACATCTGCTGCGTCGGCGACGACGACCAGTCGATCTATTCCTGGCGCGGCGCGGAGATCGAGAACATCCTCCGCTTCGAGAAGGACTTCCCCACCGCCAAGGTCGTGCGGCTCGAGAGCAACTACCGCTCCACCAAGCCGATCCTCGCCGCCGCCTCCCACCTCATCGCCCACAACAGCGGCCGCCTCGGCAAGACGCTGCGCACCGGCCGCAACGATGCCGAGGGCGAGAAGGTGCGCGTCGTCTCGCTCTGGGATTCGGAGGAGGAGGCGCGGATGGTCGGCGAGCGGATCGAAGCCGCGAAGCGCAGCGGCCACAAGCTCGCTGAGATCGCCATTCTGGTTCGCGCCGGCTTCCAGACCCGCGCCTTCGAGGAGCGGCTGATCACCCTCGGCCTGCCCTACCGCGTCATCGGCGGCCTGAAATTCTACGAGCGCGCCGAGATACGCGACGCCATGGCCTATCTCCGCGTCCTCGCCCAGCCGGCCGACGACCTCGCCTTCGAGCGTATCGTCAACACCCCGAAGCGGGGCTTAGGCGACACCGCGATGCGCCGCATGCACGAGCTCGCCCGCGGCGAGGGCATCCCCCTCGCCGCCGCGGCGGAGCGCCTGCTGCCGAGCCTCACCGCCAAGCCCCGCGCCGCGCTGTCCGAGCTGATGCACGGCTTCGCCCGCTGGCGCGGGGGCCTCGGCAAGGAGGGCCATGTCGTCACCGCCGCGACGCTGCTCGACGAAAGCGGCTACACGGAGATGTGGAAGCAGGACAAGTCGCCCGAGGCGCCCGGCCGGCTCGAGAACCTGAAGGAGTTCATCCGCGCGCTGGGCGAGTTCGAGAGCCTCGCAGGCTTCCTCGAGCATGTCGCGCTGGTGATGGAGAATGACGAGAATTCGGACGGTGACCGCCTCTCGCTGATGACGCTGCACGCGGCGAAGGGACTGGAATTCGACACCGTCTTCCTCCCCGGCTGGGAGGAGGGGCTCTTCCCCCATGCCCGCGCCATGGAGGAGGGCGGCGAGAAGGGCCTCGAGGAGGAGCGCCGCCTCGCCTATGTCGGCATCACCCGCGCCCGCAAGCAGGCGATCATCTCGGCCGCCGCCAACCGCCGCATCTACGGCAACTGGTCCGCCTCCGTCCCCAGCCGCTTCCTCGACGAGCTGCCGCTCGACCATATCCAGCGCGAGGGCAGCGCCAGCATGGCCCGCCAGCGCATGGCCGAGATGCCCTCCGTCTTCACCGGTGCCGGCGGCCTCCAGGCCCGCAAGCCGCGGGTGATCGAGGCCGGCGCCTGGGAAGTCCAGTCCCGCCCCTCCCATGCCCAGCCGCTGAAGCCCGGCGAGCGGGTCTTCCACAAGAAATTCGGCTATGGCCGGGTGACCGCGGTGGACGACAACCGCATCGAGGTGGATTTCGAGAAATCCGACCCCAAGCGGGTGCTCGACAGCTTCCTGGAGCGGGCCTGATGCTCTCCCGCCGCCGCACCGAGCCGCTGGAAGTGCTGGCGATCGAGGGCCTGCCCGAGGCGGCCCTTCCCGCCTTCGAGGCGGCCCTGCAGACCGTCTGCGCGACGGTCGCCTACTTCCGCGAGGAGCCGGCCGAGACCTGGCGACTCGAAGGCGTCCGCGAGGCCGGCGCCGGCGAGGAGGCACTCGAAGGCGCCTTGGCGCTGGCCGCCCTCGTCTCCGGCATCGAGCCGCCCGCCGTGCAGGCCGGCCCGATCGAGGCCGAGGGCTGGCTCGCCCGCACCATCGAGAGCTTCCCCGAGGCGCCGGTCGGCCGCCGCTTCCTGATCCGCCCGACCCATCTGCCGAACCCGCCGGAGTATGGCCGCATCGTCCTGCGGCTGGATGCCGGCCTGGCCTTCGGCAGCGGCGAGCATGCCTCGACCCAAGGCTGCCTCATGGCCTTCGAAGGGATGGCGCATCGCCGCCCGCGCCGGATCCTCGATCTCGGCACCGGCTCGGCGATCCTCGCCCTGGCCGCGGCGCTATGGCTGAAACGCCCCGTGCTGGCGACGGATATCGACCCGTGGTCGGTCCGCGTCGCGGCGGAAAATGCGGCGCTGAACGGCGTGCAGCGCCTGCTGCATCCGCGCCTGGCGGATGGGTGGAAGGGCCGGGCCATGCAGGGCCGGCAATACGAGCTGATCTTCGCCAACATCCTGGCGCGGCCGCTCTGCGCCATGGCGCATGCGCTGGCGGCGCATCTGGCGCCGGGCGGCACCGCCATCCTCGCCGGGCTGCTCGGCAGCCAGGCGCGAATGGTGCTGGCGGCGCATCGCCGCCAGGGTCTCAGGCTGGAGCGGCGCATCGATATCGGCGCCTGGACCACCCTGGTCCTGCGCCGCTAGCGATGCGCCGTGGGTTAGCGCGTCAGCTCGCCGCGGGCCACGCGGCCGAGATCGCCACGGGTCAGGCCGATATCGGTCAGCTCGCGCTCGGACAGCGCGGCCAGCTCGGCGCGCAGCCGGGCCCGGGCCGGCCAGCCGAAGATCGCATCCGCGATCCGGGCCAGGCTACGGCGGAGGGCTGCCTGGTTCGCGCGGCCGGCCGCCTCGCGCAGCGAGGCGATCTGCTCGGCGGCGGGGTTGCGGGGCAGGGGGAGCAGCAGCGCTGCCTCCGCCTTGGTCATGCGGGCGTCCATTGTCTCGGTTCCAATCCTTGCGGGGCGGGCGTTCCCGTCTCGCTTCGCACTGCAGCAATTAAGCTCGAAACGGTTTTGTTGCTCGTGCGAAGGCAACAGCGGAGCCATGCGATTCATGCGGGGCTTCGCCGCAATCCCTGCATTTTTGCTTTACCAATTCGTGAGGATTGCCGATGACACCCGCCGAACGCCTCGCCGCCCTCCGCGCCGAACTCGCCCGCGCCGGGGTCGACGGCTTCCTCATCCCCCGCGCCGACGAGTATCTCGGCGAGTACGTGCCCGCCCCCGGCGAGCGCCTGGCCTGGCTCACCGGCTTCACCGGCAGCGCCGGCCTCGCCGTGGTGCTGATGGACCGCGCCGCCCTCTTCACCGATGGCCGCTACACCACCCAGGCCGCCCAGCAGAGCGACACGACGCTCTGGGAGCAGCGCCACATCACCGAGCAGCCCGCGGCCGACTGGCTCGCCGAGCACGCCGCCGGCCGGCGCATCGGCTACGACCCCTGGCTGCATGCCGAGGCGGCGCTCGCCCGCCTCGAGCGCCCGGGCCTCGTCTTCGTCCCGCTCCCGGCCAACCCGCTCGACGCCGCCTGGGCCGACCGCCCCGCCCTGCCCATGGCCGAGGCCCGGCCGCACCCGCTGCGCTATGCCGGCGTCGCCGCCGCCGAGAAGCGTGCCAATGCTGCCGAGGCCCTGCGCGCCGCCGGCGAGGATGCCGCCATCCTCGCCGACCCCCACTCCCTCGCCTGGCTGCTGAACATCCGCGGCGGCGACCTGGACCACACCCCGCTCGCCCTCGGCTTCGCCCTGCTCCGCGCCGATGCCTCGGCCGAGGTCTACATGGACCCGGCCAAGGTCCCGGCCGAGACGCGCGCCCATCTCGGCAACGACGTGGTGGTCCGGCCTCGCGCCGAACTCCCCGCCGCCCTCGCCGGCCTGGCCGGGAAGCAGGTCCGCCTCGACCCGGAGGCGACGCCCGCCTGGTTCGCCGCCCGCCTGCGCGAGGCCGGCGCCACCATCGTCCCGGGCGACGACCCCTGCCGCCTGCCGCGCGCCTGCAAGAACACGGTGGAGCGGGAAGGGGCCCGCAGCGCCCACAGGCGCGACGCGGTGGCGCTCGCCCGCTTCCTCGCCTGGTTCGCCCGTGAGGCGCCGACCGGGCGCGAGACGGAGATCAGCGCCGCCGAACGGCTGCTCGCCTTCCGCCGGGAGGTGCCGCTCTTCCAGGGCGAGAGCTTCCCCGCCATCAGCGGCGCCGGGGAGAACGGCGCCATCGTCCACTACCGCGTCACGCCCGAGAGCAACCGCCCGATCCGCGCGGAGGAGTGCTACCTCACCGACAGCGGCGCCCAGTATCTGGACGGCACCACCGACGTGACCCGCACCCTCTGGACCGGCCCCGGCCCGGCCCCGGAGGCGCTCCGCGCCCGCTACACCCGCGTGCTGCAGGGCCATATCGGCCTCGCCACGCTGCGCTTCCCGAAGGGCGTCGCCGGTCCGCATGTCGATGCCATCGCCCGCCGCGCCCTCTGGCAAGCCGGCCTCGACTTCGACCACGGCACGGGGCATGGCGTCGGCAGCTTCCTCTCGGTGCATGAGGGCCCTGCCTCCATTAGCCGCGCGGCGAAGCCCGTGCCGCTCGCCGCCGGGATGATCCTCTCCGACGAGCCCGGCTACTACCTGCCCGGCCAGTACGGCATCCGCATCGAGAACCTCCTCCTCGTCCGCGAGGCCGAGCAGCAGCCGGACCAGACCAAGCCCTTCCTCGAATTCGAGACCCTGACCCTCGCCCCCTATGCGCGTGCCCTGATCGAGCCTGCCCTGCTCTCGCCCGCCGAGCGCGGCTGGGTCGACGCATATCACGCCCGCCTGCTGGCCCTGGTCGCCCCCGGCTGCGACGCCGCCACCTCGGCCTGGCTGGAGGAGGCCTGCCGCCCGCTTGGCTGAGCGCCGCCGCCTCCGACGGGGCCCGGGCGGGGTCAGGACGGGCCGGTCAGCCGAACCCCGCCATCTCCCGCCATTCCGCCTCGCTCAGCACGCGGAGGCCGAGCTCCGCCGCCTTCTTCGCCTTGCTGCCCGCCTCGGCGCCGACGACGACGAAATCGGTCCGCGCCGAGACGCTCTTCGTCACCTTGGCGCCGAGCGTCTCCGCCCGCGCCTCCGCCTCCGGCCGCGTCATCGTCTCGAGCGTGCCGGTGAAGACCAGGACCTTGCCCGCGAAGGGGCTGCCCTCGGCCGCCGCGCTCGCCACCGGCACCGGCGAGACCTCGCGCGCCAGGTCGTCGAGCGCCGCGAGGTTGCGCTCCTCCTCGAAGAAATCGACCAGCTCCTGCGCGATCGCCGGCCCGATCCCCTGGATCGAGCCCAGCTCCTCCCGCGCCTCGGAGCCGATGACGCGTGCCGCCAGCATCCGCTCGCGCCAATCGGGCAGGGTGCCGTAGTGCCGCGCCAGCAGCTTCGCATTGGCCTCGCCGATGCGCCTGATGCCGAGCGCGAAGATGAAGCGGTCGAAGGGCGGCGCGCGCCGCGCCTCGATGGCGGCGAGCAGGTTCGTCACCTTCCTCGACTCCTCCGCCCGCTTGGAGCGTGCGCCCCAGCCTTCCCAGCCGCGCATCCGCTCGGCATGCCGTGCCAGCCGGAAGATCTCCGCCGGGCTCCGCACCAGCCCCTCCTCGTGGAGCTTCAGGATGTTCTCCTCGCCGAGCCCCTCGATATCCATGGCGTTGCGGGCTGCGAAATGCTTCAGCCGCTCCACCGTCTGCGCCGGGCAGATGAGGCCGCCGGTGCAGCGCTTCACCACCTCGCCCGGCGGCCGCACCGCATGGCTGCCGCAGGCCGGGCAGCGGTCGGGGAAGGCGAAGGGCTCGCTCCCCTCCGGCCGCTTCTCGAGCACGACGGAGACCACCTGGGGGATGACGTCGCCCGCCCGTTGCAGCACGACGGTGTCGCCGATGCGCACATCCTTGCGCGCGATCTCGTCCTCGTTGTGCAGCGTCGCATGCTGCACCATGACGCCGCCGACATTGACCGGCTGCATCACCGCCCGCGGCGTCAGGGCGCCGGTCCGCCCGACCTGAATCTCGATGCGGAGCAGGGTCGTCGTCGCCCGCTCGGCCGGGAATTTCCAGGCGACCGCCCAGCGCGGCGCCCGCCCGACGAAGCCGAGCCGCGACTGCCAGTCCAGCCGGTCGATCTTGTAGACCACGCCGTCGATGTCGTAGTCGAGCCCGGCCCGCCCCGCGCCCATCCGCGCCTGGAACCCCTCCGCCGACTGCTCCTCTGGCAGCAGCTCGGAGAGCGGGTTGACGCGGAAGCCCCAGCGCCGGAGCGTCGCCAGGTACTCCCAATGCGTGCCGGCGACGGGCGTGCTCGACGCGCCCTGCGCATAGGCAAAGAATTGCAGGGGCCGCCGCGCCGTCACCTCCGGATCGAGCTGCCGGAGCGAGCCCGCCGCGGCGTTGCGCGGATTGGCGGGGATGCGGATCTCGGGGCCCACCTTCTCGCCGCGCTCGCGCCGCTGCTCCCGCTCCTCGGCGAGGCGCGCCTGCTCATCGCGGAATGCGAGGAAGTCCGCCTTCGACATGAAGACCTCGCCGCGGATCTCGATCTGCGCCGGCGCCTCCGGCCCGAGCCGCCGCGGTAACTCTTCCTCGCGCAGCGTCTCGAGGTTGCGGGTGATGTCCTCGCCCTGCGTGCCGTCGCCCCGCGTCGCGCCGCGGACGAAGACGCCGTTCTCATAGGTCAGGTTGACCGAGAGCCCGTCGATCTTCGGCTCGGCGACGAAGCGCAGCACCTCCTCCGGCGGCAGGCCGAGGAAGCGGCGGATGGTGCGGGTGAACTCGGCGAATTCCTCCGGCCCGAAGACATTGTCGAGGCTCAGCATCGGCGTGCGGTGCTGCGCCTTGGCGAAGCCCGCCGCCGGCGCCGCGCCTGGCGGCGCCTCGCTCGGGCTGTCGCCCCGCTTCAGCTCGGGGAAGCGCGCCTCGATCGCCGCATTGCGCCGCCGCAGCGCGTCATACTCGGCATCGGTGATCTCGGGCGCGTCGTGCTGGTGATAGGCGATGTCGGCCGCCGCGATCGCGGCGGCGAGGGCGGCAAGCTCGGCCGCGGCCTCCTCCTCCGTCAGCTGCTCCGGCGGGCGGGCGCGCAGGCTCATGCGGGCCCTCCCGCCGCCCTGGCGAAGGCGTCGCCGTCCAGCTGCCACGCCGTCAGCGGCTCGGAGCCCGCGCCGAGCCGCCGGTAGAAGGCGGCCGCGCCATCATTGCCTGGCTTGGAGGTCCACAGCACCATCACGCCGCCCCGTCGCAGGGTCTCCGCCGCCACCGCCTGCACCAGCGCTCGCGCCACGCCCCGGCGCCGCTCCGCCGGCAGGACGAAGAGGTCGCCCAGATGGCTGCCGCGGAGGGCCCGCGTCGAATCGTAGCCGGGCAGCACGGTCGCATAGCCGATGACGGCGCCGCCCGGGCCTTCCGCCACCAGCGCGAAGCCGGCCGGATCGGCCGACAGGAAGTCCCGCCGCATCGTCTCCGCGGTGATGTGGCCGAGCGGCTCGCCATCCTCGAGGTTCAGCGCCTCGGCCAGGACGGCCAGCGCCACCTCGTCGCCCGGCCGAGCCATGCGGATCACAGCAACCCGCCCGTCAGCAGGCTGTCCGCCGCCGCCCGCGCCGCATCCGTCACCCGCTCCCCGGCCAGCATGCGCGCGATCTCCTCGCGCCGCTCGCGCTTGTCGAGCGGTTCCACCACCGTCGTCGCCCGCTCGCCCTTCACCTGCTTGGCGACGCGGAGCTGCTGCGCCCCGCGCGCCGCCACCTGCGGGCTGTGCGTCACCACCAGCACCTGCAGCCGCTCGGCCACACGCTCCAGCCGCTCGCCGACCGCCGCCGCCGTGGCGCCGCCGATGCCGGCATCCACCTCGTCGAAGATCAGCGTCGGCACCGGCGAGCCGCGCGCCAGCACCACCTTCAGCGCCAGCATCAGCCGCGACAGCTCGCCGCCCGAGGCGATCTTCTGCAGGTGCCCCGGCGCCTGCCCGGGATTGGTGGCGACGAGGAAGGTGACGCGGTCCATCCCATCCGCCGCCCAGGCGCTCTCCTCCCGCGCCGCGACCTCGACGAAGAAGCGCGCCCGGTCGAGCTTCAGCGGCGGCAGCTCCTTGGCGAGCGCCCGCTCCAGCCGCCCCGCCGCCTCGCGCCGCGCGGCCGAGAGCGCCTCGCCCGCCGCGAGGTAGGCGCGCTTGGCCTCGCCCGCCGCCTGCTCCAGCCGCGCCACTTGCCCGCTGCCGGCATCGAGCGCCCCGAGCCGCTCCTTCAGCGAGACCAGCAGCGCCGGCAGCTCGACGACGGCCACGCCATGCTTGCGGGCCGCGGCGCGCAGGCCGAAGAGCCGGTCCTCCAGCACCTCCAGCCGGCGCGGGTCGGGCCCGTCCTCCTGCATCAGCCGCTGCAGCAGAGTCTCCGCCTCGGCGAGCGAATCCTGCGCGGCGCCGAGCAGCGCGACGATGGCCTGCGCCTCCTCGTTCGGCGGCGGCAGCCGCTCCAGCGCGCGGGCCGCGTTGCGCAGCGCCTCCGCCGGCCCGCCGCGCCGCCGGTCGCGCGGCTGCAATTCGCTGAGGGCATTGGCGATGCTCTCGCCCCGCCGCTCGCCCTGCTGCAGGCGCTGCCGCTCCTTCGACAGCTCCTCCTCCTCGCCCTCCACCGGTGCCAGGTCGGAAAGCTCCTGCACGGCGTGGCGGAGGAACTCTTCGTCCCGCTGCGCCGCCGCGATGGCCTCCCGGGCGGCGGCGAGGGACCGCGCCGCCTCCCGCCAGGCCCGCCAGCCGGCGCCGGCGGCGTTGCGCCGGCCCTCGAGCCCGCCAAAGGCGTCGAGCAGCCCTGCATGCGTCGCCGGGTCGGCGAGCCCTACTTGGTCATGCTGCCCCTGCACCTCGACCAGCGTCGATGCCAGCCGCCGCAGCAGCCCGACCGAGACGGGCTGGCCGTTTACGAAGGCCCGGCTCCGCCCATCCGCCTGCACAGTGCGGCGCAGCACCAGCGTCTCCTCCGCCTCCATGTCCTGTTCGGCGAGGATGGTGTGCGCGGGGTGCCCCTCCGGCGGCATGAAGCCGGCGGCGACCGAGCATTGCTGCTGACCGGCGCGGACCATCCCCGCCTCCGCCCGCTGCCCGCAGGCAAGGCCGAGGCTGTCGAGCAGGATGGACTTGCCGGCGCCCGTCTCGCCGGTCAGCACCGTCAGCCCGGCCCCGAAGGAGAGGTCGAGCCGTTCGATCAGCACCACGTCGCGGATGGCCAGGGAGGCGAGCATGCGCCGGCTAGGGCAGGCTCCGACCGGGTGGACCCACCCGACCGGAGGCATCTGCCCGCCTGTCCAACAAGGCGGAGCGGGTTGCGTGAGCCATGGCGAAGGGAACCCGCCCTAGAAGATCCAGTTCCAGGCCCGGCGCGCGAAGCCCGGCCGGTCGCCCCGCGCCGGCGCCGCGCCGTCCACCAGCAGCGCGTAGCTGTCCTGGTACCAGGGGCTGCCGGGGAAGTTGTGGCCGAGCACCGCCGCCGTCTTCTTCGCCTCGTCGACCAGGCCGAGGGTCAGGTAGATCTCGGTCAGCCGGTGCAACGCCTCGGGGACATGGTTGGTGGTCTGGTAGTCCTCCACCACTTTCTTGAAGCGCCCGATCGCCGCGCCGTAGAGTTTCTGCCGCTGGTAGAAGCGGCCGATATTCATCTCCTTGCCCGCCAGGTGGTCGCGGCCGAGATCGAGCTTGAGGCGCGCATCCCGCGCATAGGCGCTGTCGGGGAAGCGGTTCACTACATCCTGCAGCGCGGCCATCGCCTGTTCCGTGGTGCGCTGGTCGCGGTCCGCCTCGGCGATCTGCTCGTAGTAGCAGAGCGCGCGGAGGTAATAGGCATAGGCGATGTCGCGATGCGCCGGATGCAGCTGGATGAAGCGGTCGAGCGCGCCGAGCGCCTCGGTGTAGCGGTTGCGCATGTACTCGCCATAGGCGGACATGATCTTGGCATTGGTCGCCCAGGCCGAGAGCGGATGGTCCCGCTCCACCTGGTCGAACAGGTCGACCGCCGCCTGGTAGCGCCGTGCCTGCAGCGCCTCGATCCCCGCCGCGTAGAGCCCCTCGGGCGAGCGGTCGAGCACGTTGTTGACCCGCGCCGTGGCCTGGCGCTCCGTGGTGAGGGTCGATTGCTTGCCGTCCCAGTTGCTGCCGAAGAGCGAGCAGCCCGGCAGCGCCGCAAGGGCCAGCCAGAGGGAGAGCAGGGGAGGGAGGCGTCGGATCATCACGGACCGGTCGAAGGGGAGGGCCCGGCTTATAGCACGCCGCCGCCCGGGTCCACAGGGACCCGGGGCGCGTCTCAGGCCACCGCCATCGCCGGCTGCCGCATGGCCGCATACTCGCCCACCGGCGCCGGCAGCGCCTGCGGCAGGATGAAGCCCGGCACCGCGCGCCAGTTGGCCGGATCGGCGAAGAGCGCCCGCAGCAGCCTGTTGTTCAGCGCATGGCCCGAGCGGTGCCCGATGAAGCGCCCGCGGACTGGCGCACCGGCCAGCGCCAGGTCGCCTACCACGTCGAGCAGCTTGTGCCGCACGAACTCATCCGCCTGCCGCAACCCGCCGGGGTTGAGCACCAGCGGCCCGTCGACCACCACCGCATTGGCGAGGCTGCCGCCCCGGGCGAGGCCGGCGGCGCGCAGCCGGGCCACCTCCTCCGCCAGGGTGAAGGTCCGCGCCTCCGCCAGCTCCGCCCGGAACTCGCGGGGGGAGATGCGCGCCTCGAGCGACTGCCGGCCGATGGCCGTGCCCGGGAAGTCGATGGTGAGCGCCGCCTCGAGCCGGTCGCCGCCGGTCGGCTCCAGCATGGCCCAGGCGGCATCCGGGCCCTCGCCCTCCTGCACCCGCACCGGCCGCAGCACCTCGACCGCCTCCGGCAGGCCGAGCCCGGCCTGGGCGACGAGGCCCGTGCAGTCGATCAGGAAGACGAAGGGCGCGGCGGAGCCGTCGAGGATCGGCACTTCCGGCCCGTCCAGCTCGACGATCGCGTCATCGACGCCGCAGCCGGCCAGCGCCGCCATCACATGCTCGACCGTGCCGACCCGCGCCTCCGGCGCATCGGCCAGGCCGAGCGCGGTGCAGAGCCGCGTGTCGACCACATGGTCGAAGAGGGCCGGGATCTCGACCCCGATATCGGTGCGGCGGAAGCGGATGCCGGCCCCGGCCTCGGCCGGGCGCAGGGTCAGGCTCACGCGCTTGCCGCTGTGCAGGCCGATGCCGACGCAGCCGATGGCGGCCTTCAGCGTCCGGCGGCGACCTGTCTCAAGCGGGAAGTATCCGTCCATGCCTACCCCTGTCGAAAGCCCGGACCCAAGACAGGGCGGCCGGGACATCATGAGGGCTTCTGCCCAGGTCAATACCTGGCACCGGCACCTGGGATCCGCGAGTCAAGCCTTATTACCTCATATTACGCCATAACCCTTTGATAGTGCGCGTCTTTTGCGGCGCACATCGCACACGTAACCCGTGATGGCCACGAATGCGAAACGGGCAGCCCCGGTCAGGGCGGCCCGCTGCGGGCGACGGATTCGGATTCGGCGTCAGTTCGACTGGCGGCGGAGGAAGGTCGGAATCTCGAAATCCACTTGGCCCTGCGGCGCCTCGGCCGGGCGCTGCGGCGCCGGCTGGTCGAGCCGCGGGGCGACCGGCGCCGGGGTAGGTTCGGCCAGTGTCCGCCGCATGCCGCTCTGGGCCGCGCCGGTCACCCGGCGGAACAGGCCGCCGAAGCCGCCCGGCGCCGGCGCCTGAGGCACGGCAGCCGGCTGGGCCGCCGCCATCGGCGGGATGGCCGGGGCAGGGGCCGCCGCCTCCTCCGGCTGGACCATGACCTGGAGGTTGGGAGCCGGGGTGGCCGCCTGCGCCACCGGGGCCGGCGCCACCGCCGCCGCCCGCAGCGCCCCGCCGCGCATCGCGGCGACGCGCGGAGCACCCGGCGTGGCCACCCCCGGCGCGAGGCCGGCCGTCGCCGCCGGCCGGCCCGGGCGGCCGCCCGGCAGCATGGTCAGCCCTGCCTGCGGCGCCGCCGCGGCGACAGGCGCCGCCTGCACGGCCACGGGCGCCGCCACCTGCGCCTGCTGCGCATCGATGCCCGTGGCGACGACCGAGACGCGCAGCCGCCCGTTCAGGTCCTCCTCCACCGAAGTGCCGAAGATGATCTGCGCATCCTCGTCCACTTCCTTGCGGATGCGGTTGGCGGCCTCGTCGACCTCGAACAGGGTCATGTCGTAGCCGCCGGTGATGTTGATCAGCACGCCGCGCGCCCCGCGCAGCGAGGCATCGTCGAGCAGCGGGTTGCTGATGGCGCGCTCGGCCGCCTTCACCGCGCGGTCGTCGCCATCGGCCTCGCCGGTGCCCATCACTGCCTTGCCCATCTCCGCCATGACGGTGCGGATGTCGGCGAAGTCGAGATTGACCAGGCCCGGCTTGATCATCAGGTCGGTGACGCCGCGCACGCCGTCATAGAGCACCTCGTCCGCCAGCTTGAAGGCCTCGGCGAAGGTAGTGCGCTCGGTTGCCATCCGGAACAGGTTCTGGTTCGGGATGATGATCAGCGTGTCGACGAAATTCTGCAGCTCCTCGATGCCGGATTCGGAGGCGCGCTTGCGCTTCGGCCCCTCGAAGTCGAAGGGCTTCGTCACCACGCCGACCGTCAGCACGCCCCGCTCGCGCGCCATGCGGGCGATGACCGGCGCCGCGCCCGTGCCCGTGCCGCCGCCCATGCCGGCGGTGATGAATACCATGTGGCAGCCGTCGAGATGCCGCGCCAACTCCTCCGTCGCCTCCTCGGCGGCGGCGCGGCCGATCTCCGGCTTCGCGCCGGCGCCGAGACCCTGCGTCAGATGCGGGCCGAGCTGAACCCGCTTCTCCGCCTTCGAATGCACGAGCGACTGCGCATCCGTGTTGGCGACGACGAACTCGACCCCTTCGAGGCCCATGGCGATCATGTTGTTGACAGCATTCGTCCCGCCGCCGCCGACGCCGATGACGGTGATGCGCGGGCTGAAATCCGTGTGCTGGACAACGGGCAGGGTGAGGTTGAGGGTCATGCGGGGATCTCCTCGCGGCAACGTAAACGAGAGCGACGATTCGTGCACCGGGCCATCGCCGCGCCGCCGCGATTCGCCCCGGTTATCCACAAAAGAATTTTCATCGACAGGCTCATGCGAGATCGCGCAGCCAGTTGACGAGTCGGCGGAATCCACTTGCAGGACGTTCGAGCCCCGGCATCAGTTCCAGCAGCGGCCGTCCTTCGCCCGCGCCCCAGGCCAGCAGCCCGAGCGGCGCGGCAAAGGCGGCGCCCGCTGCGGCTTCCGGTAGGCCGCGCACCGGATGCGGCCGGCCGAGCCGCACCTGCCGCTCGAGCACGCGCGCGGCAAGCTCGCGCACGCCGACGAGTTGGCTCGCGCCGCCCGTCAGCACCACGCGCCGCCCCATCTCCTGGCTGAGGCCGGCCGCCTCCAGCCGGTCCTTCACCAGCTCGAAGGTCTCCTCCAGCCGCGGCCGGATGATGCCGATGATCATGGCGCGCGGGATGCGGGCGATCTGGTCCTCCTCCTCGCCGACCTGCGGCACGGGAAGCCATTCGCGCTCGTCGTCCGGCGCGCCGAGCACGCCGCCATGAAGCGTCTTCAGCCGCTCCGCATGCGCGATCGGCGTGGAGAGGCCGCGGGCCAGGTCGTTGGTGACGTTCCAGCCGCCGACCGGGATCTGCGCCGTGTGCAGCAGGTGCCCCTCGGCGAAGACGGAGATGCTCGTCGTCCCGCCGCCCATGTCGATGACCGTGGCGCCGAGCTGCTTCTCGTCCTCGACCAGCGTGGCCAGCCCCGCCGCGAAGGGCGCCGAGACCAGCTCCTCGACGACGAGGTCGCAGCGCAGCAGCGTCGCGCCGAGGTTGAGCAGCGAGGCCTGCGCCGCATCGACCATGTGCAGCTTCGCCGCCAAGCTCTCGCAGATCATCCCGCGCGGGTCCTCGGCGCCCGGCGTCGCATCCACAGTGAAGCCGAGCGGGAAGGCATGCACCGTCTCCCGCCCGTCCTCGGCGCTGCGCCGGCGCCCCTCGCCCATGATGGCGCGCAGATCCGCCTCGGTAATCGCCCGCCCGCCGATCGGCCACTGGATGTTCTGCTGCCGCGACTCCGGCTGGCCGCAGGAGAGGTTGACGATGGCGCCCTTCAGCTGGGTGTCCGCCATCTCCTCCGCCTGGCCGACCGCGGCGCGGATGGCGCGCTCGGCCTCCTCGAGGTCGACGATGTTGCCGCCCTTGATGCCGCGCGCCCGCTGCCAGCCGAAGCCGAGCGCCCGCGGCTCGCCGTCATTCTCGATTCGCGCGATGACGCAGACGATCTTGGTCGTGCCGATGTCGAGCACGCCGAAGACGCCGCTGCGCGCGCCGCGCCGGCGCCGCCCCTGCGCCGGCAGCCCCTCGTGATGGCCGAGGCGAACGAGCTGGTTCATCCGCGCCCACTCCTCACCCGCTGCACGCTGGGCTCCGGCGCCGCCGGCGCCGCCTGCGAGGGCAGGCGCAGCACCAGCTTGTCCGGCAGGCGCAGGTCGATCGAGGCCAGCGGCCGGTCGAGCAGCCCCTGCTTCTGCTGCAGCTCGGCGAGCCGCGCCAGCGCCGCCGCCTCCTGCCCATCCGGCAGCAGCACGTCGACGCCGTTCCTGAGGCGGAGGTTCCATCGCCGCTCCGCCACGCGCACCAGCGCGTGCGTCCGGTCCTGCACCTCCGGCACCGTCTTCAGCAGGGCGACCATCGGCCGCGCCATGCGGTTCGCGCCGGTGCCGACGATCAGCGGCAGCCGCCCGAAGGCGCCGACATTCTCGTTGGCGACCACCTCGCCCTTCTCGTCGATGATCGAGAAGCGGCCGTCCCGCTGCCAGATGGCGAAGGGCTGCCGCTCCGTGATGCGCACCCGGATCGTGCCGTTCAGGTGCCGCTCGACATGCGCCGAGCTGACCCAGGCAATCAGCTCCAGCCGCTCCTTCGCCACCTGCGGGTCGAAGGCGAGGATCGGGTCGCCGCGGCGGATGTTGAGCGCCTCGAGGACGAGGTCGGGCGGCGTGTTGCGGCTGCCCTCGAGCACCACCTCCTGCACGGTGAGCCCGGCATTCCCGGCGATCTCCGCCGCCCCATCCCAGAGCGCGGTCACCCGCCCATAGGGATCGGCCGCCATTGTCCCGAGCGCCGCCGCCGTCAGCAGGCCGCCGATGCCGATGGCGAGACCGGCCGGCCGCAGCAGCCCGCGCCGCCGCCGCAGCCACAGCCGCAGCCGGCTCGGCCGCGAAGGCGTCGCCTCCGCCTTGCTGCGCCGCACCGGCGCCTTGCTGCGAGGGGGACGCGGCATGTCAGGAGCCATGGGAGGCCTGCTCCACCATCCAGGCGCACAGCGCGGGGAAATCCATGCCGGCATGGGCCGCCTGCTCCGGCAGCAGCGAGGTCGGCGTCAGCCCGGGTTGCGTGTTCACCTCGAGCAGCACCAGCCGCCCCGGCTCGCCCGCCGTGTCGTCGTAGCGGAAATCCGCCCGCGTCGCCCCGCGGCAGCCGAGCGCGCGATGGGCGGCGAGCGCCACCTCCATCGCCTGCTCGCGGATGGCGGGGTGCACCGCGGCCGGCACCACATGCCGCGACCCGCCCTCGGCATATTTCGAGGAGTAGTCGTAGAACTCGCCCGCATCGGCGATGATGTCGGTGACCGCCAGCGCCCGGTCCCCCAGCACGCCGACCGTCAGCTCACGGCCGGGGATGAATTCCTCGGCCAGCACGGTCCGGCCGAAGCGCCAATTCTGCGCGATCTCTGCCCGCCGGTTGTCGCCCTTGCGGAGGATATGCACCCCGACCGAGGAGCCCTCGTTCACCGGCTTCACCACATAGGGCCGGGGCAGGGGGTCCTCCGCCTCCAGCTCCTCGGGCTCGAGCAGCCGATGCGCCGGCACCGGCAGGCCGGCGGCGCGGAACACCGCCTTCGCCGCCACCTTGTCCATCGCCAGCGCCGAGGCGCGCAGTCCCGAATGCGTATAGGGGATGCCCATCCAGTCCAGCACGCCTTGGATGCAGCCATCCTCGCCGAAGCGCCCGTGCAGCGCGTTGAAGACCACATCCGGCTTCGCCGCGCGGATCGCCGCGATGGTCGCGGCGAGGTCGGCACCGACATCGATCGCCGTCACCTCGAACCCCGCCTCGCGCAGCGCCGCCACGCATTGTTGCCCGGAGACGAGGCTGACCTCGCGCTCGGCCGAAATCCCGCCGTGCAGGACCGCCACATGGGTCATGCCGCAACTCCGATTCGCTTGATCTCCCAGTCGAGGGAGATGCCGCTGTGGTCGAGCACCCGGGCGCGGACCTCTTCGCCGAGCGCTTCCAGCTCCGCCGCCGTGGCATTGCCGGTATTGAGCAGGAAATTGCAGTGCTTCTCCGAGACCTGCGCGCCGCCGCGCGCGAGGCCGCGGCAGCCCGCCGCATCGATCAGCGCCCAGGCCTTCTGCCCCGGCGGATTCTTGAAGGTGGAGCCGCCCGTCCGCGCCCGCACCGGCTGCGCCGCCTCCCGCGCCGCGCGGATCTCGGCCATCCGCGGCGCCGCATCGCCACGCCGCGCATGGAAGCGGGCGCGCACGACGATGCCGCCCTCCGGCAGCACCGCATGCCGGTAGGACAGCCGCAGCGCCTCGGCGCTCAGCCGAACGAGCCCGGCCGCGGTCGCCACCTCCGCCCAGTCGAGCACGTCGCGCAGCTCGCTGCCGTAGGCGCCGGCATTCATCGCCACGGCGCCGCCGATGCTGCCCGGGATGCCGCAGAGGAACTCAAGCCCGGCGAGCCCCGCCGCCGCCGCATGCTCCGCAACCGTCACGTCGAGCGCCGCCGCCCCCGCGACAACGCCATCCCCCTCGACGACAACCCCGCCAAAGGCCCCGCCGAGCCGCACCACAACGCCCGGCAACCCGCCATCGCGGATGATGAGGTTGGACGCGGCCCCCAGCACCGTCACCGGCATCCCCGGCGCAGCGCCGGCGAGGAGCGCGACCAGATCCTCGGCGTCCGCCGGCCGCACCAGCCACTCCGCCTGCCCGCCGACGCGGAACCAGGTGAGCGGCGCCAGCGCCACCCCCGCCCGGACCCGTCCGCGAAGATGCGGGATGGCGTGCTGCACGGGGCGGTTGCTCATGCCCGCCTCAGCGGCGTCGCGCGGTAGCCCGGCTGCAGCGCCGCCAGCTGCTCCGGCAGCGCATGCGCCCAGGCGGTGATGTTCCCCGCCCCGAGGCAGACCACATAGTCGCCCGGCTTGGCGATGGCATGGATCATCTCGGCCAGGCTCTCCGGCCCCGGCAGGGCCACGACGCTGCGATGCCCGTGCGAGCGCAGCCCCTCGACCAGCCCGTCCTTGTCGATGCCGGGGATCGGCGCCTCGCCCGCGGCATAGACATCGGCGACGATCACCGTCCCCGCATCGTTCATGCACTTCGAGAACTCCTCGAAGAGCGTCGCCAGCCGCGAGTAGCGATGCGGCTGCACCACGGCGATGACATCCCTGGCGCCGGCCTGCCGCGCCGCCTTCAGCACCGCCGCGATCTCGACCGGATGATGCCCGTAGTCGTCGATGACCGTGATGCCGCCCGCCTCGCCGACGCGGGTGAAGCGCCGCTTCACCCCCTTGAAGCCGGCCAGCGCGCTGCGGATCGTCGCCTCGTCGATCTCCATCTCGACGCCGACGGCGATCGCCGCCAACGCGTTCTGAACATTGTGCTGCCCGAGCATCGGCAGGCGGAAGGGCTTCATCGTCCGGCTGCGCTTGGTCGCCCGGTCCTGCACGACGACCTCGAAGGTCGCCCCCATCCGGTCGGTGATCACCCGCTCCGCCCGCACATCTGCCTGGGGCGAGAAGCCATAGGTGACGATGCGCCGGTCGAGCTTCGGAATCATCGCCTGCACCTCGGGATGGTCAAGGCAGAGCACCGCGAAGCCATAGAAGGGAATGTTGGAGACGAACTGGGCGAAACCGTCCTTCATCGCCTCCGCCGTGCCCCAATGGTCCAGGTGCTCGGGGTCCATGTTGGTGACGATGGCGACGACCGAGGGCAGGCGGAGGAAGCTGCCATCGCTCTCATCCGCCTCGACCACCATCCACTCGCCCTCGCCGAGGCGGGTGTTGGTGCCATAGGCATTGACGATGCCGCCATTGATGACGGTCGGGTCGATCTTCGCCGCCTCGAGCACGCAGGCGACGAGGCTCGTCGTCGTCGTCTTGCCATGCGTCCCGCCGACCGCGACCGACCACTTCAGCCGCATCAGCTCGGCCAGCATCTCGGCGCGGCGCACCACGGGGATGAGCGCGGCACGGGCCGCCTGGACCTCCGGATTGTCCTTCTTGACGGCGGTCGAGACGACGACGACCTGCGCCCCGCCCAGGTTCTCCGCCACATGCCCGATGGCGACCGGGATTCCGGCCTCGCGCAGCCGCGCCGTGTTGTAGCCCTCGGCGATGTCGCTGCCCTGCACCTGGTAGCCCAGGTTGTGCAGCACCTCGGCGATGCCGGACATGCCGATGCCGCCGATGCCGACGAAGTGGATGGGACCGATGGTCAGGGGCAGCGCACGCATCAACGGGTTTCCTGGGTGGCACGCGCCCTGACGAGCGAGAGGACGAGATCGGCCAGCCGCTTCGCCGCATCGGGCTGGGCGAGCAGGGCGGCGGAGGCGGCGGCGCGCTTCAACCCGGCGGGGTCGCCGAGCTGGCGCGCCAGCTCCCCGGCCAGCGCGGCGGAGGCGAAGCGCGCCTGCGGCACGACGGTCGCGGCGCCTGCCTCGGCGATGGCCCGCGCATTGGCCGATTGGTGGTCGTCGATCGCATGCGGCAGCGGCACGAGGATGGAAGGCCGTCCCGCGCAGGCGAGCTCGGCCACGGTCCCGGCCCCCGCCCGTGCGATGACGAGATGCGCCATGGCCAGCCGCCCGGCGACATCGGGAAAGAAGGGCGAAAGCTCCGCGGGCACGCCGGCAGCGGCATAGGCCTCACGGACCCGGTTGAGATCCTCCGCGCGGCATTGCTGCACGACGACCAGCCGCCCGCGCAACCCCTCCGGCAGGGCCGCCACGGCCGGCGGCACCACGTCGGCGAAGATGCGTGCGCCGAGCGAGCCCCCGAGGACCAGAAGCCGCAGCGCCCCATCCGTTCCGGGATAGCCGTGCCCCGCCAACTCGGCGAGCGCCGGCCGTACCGGATTGCCGACGACATGCATCGGCGCCCCGTCGGGCACCCGCCCCGTCGTCGCATAGGACAGCGCCAGCGCATCCGCCCGCCGGCTCAGCAGCCGGTTGGCACGGCCGAGGATGGCGTTCTGCTCGTGCAGCACCGTCACCGGCCGCGGCGCCAGCATGGTGAGCGCCGCGATGAGCGGCGGCACGCTGGGATAGCCGCCGAACCCGACCACCGCCGAAGCCTTGAGCCGCTTGAGCAGCTGCCGCGCCTGCAACGTCCCCGCCGCCAGCGCCACCGCCCCCTGCGCCGCGCTCACCGCCCCACGCCCGGACAACCCCGAGCCCTTGAGCACGAAGCGCTCCGCATTGGCGAAGGCCGCGCTCTCGAAGGCCGCCGAGCGCGCATCCGTCATCAGCGCGATCCGCTCGCCGCGCGCCAGCAGCTCCGCCGCCAGCGCCTCGGCCGGGAAGAGGTGCCCGCCGGTCCCGCCAGCCGCGATGACGATCGGATTCACCGCGGGCCCTCTCATTCGACCACGTCCATCCGTGAGGCGCGCTTGCGCGTCAGCGCCAGCAGCATCCCCATCCCGAGCGCGATGGCGAGCACGGAGGAGCCGCCATAGGAGACGAAGGGCAGCGTCATCCCCTTGGTCGGGATCAGGTGCAGCGAGGAGGCCATGTTGACAAAGGCCTGCAGCCCGAACTGCGCCAGCAGGCCCGTCGCCGCCAGGATGACGAAAAGCTCCGCCTCGCCCAGCAGCCGGATCAGCCCCCGCACCACGACGAAGGCGAAGAGCGCCAGGATGACGAGGCAGACGATGAAGCCGAACTCCTCGCCCGCGACGGCGAAGACGAAGTCGGCATGCGCATCCGGCAGCGCGTTCTTCACGCGCCCCTCGCCGGGCCCGCGGCCGAAGAGCCCGCCATTGCCGAAGGCCTCCATCGCCTTGGTGATCTGGAAGGTGTCGCCGGAGGAGGGGTCGAGGAAGCGATCGACGCGGCTCCGCACATGGTCCAGCGTGAAATAGGCGCCGATGGCGAGCCCGACGCCGCCCACCCCGAGCACGCCGACGAAGGCGAGGTTCAGCCCGGCGACGAAGAACTGCGCCAGGAACATGCAGACCACGACCATCAGCATGCCGAAATCCGGCTGCGACTTCAGCACCGCCGCGACGACGCCGAGCAGCCCGAAGGCGGCCATCGGCCAGAGCCGCTGCGGGTGCAGCAGGGCCAGGCCCCGCTCGCCGGCCGCGGCCCTACGCGCCGCCGCCGCCTTGCCCTCGGCCAGCATCCAGGCGATGACGACGGCGAAGCAGGGCTTCAGGAATTCGGAAGGCTGCATCGTGCCCAGCAGCGGGAAGGCGAGCCAGCGCCGCGCGCCCTTGGTCTCGAAGCCGATGACCAGCGTCGCCGCCGTCAGCACCAGCGCCCCGAGGCAGCCAAGGATCGCCAGGTGCTTGATGTTCCGCGGCGTCAGCAGCGAGACCATCACCATCACCCCCGCGGCGAGGACGAGGAACACCACCTGCTTGGCAAACAGCAACTCGCGCGAGCCGCTGCCGATGACGCGCTCTGCCACCGCCGGGCTCGCCGCCAGCATCATGACATAGCCGAAGCCGATCAGGATCAGCAGCGCCGCCAGCGTCCAGCGGTCGACCGTCCACCACCAGCGGCCGAGGACGGAATTGTCGGAGCGCGAAATGGCCATTAGGCGGCCCTCCCTTCGGCCAGCGCGGCGACAAGGGTCCGGAACCGCTCGCCCCGCTGCTCGAAACCGGTGAACTGGTCCCAGCTGGCGCAGGCCGGCGAGAGCAGCACGACCGGCGCCGCCCCCGCGGCCGCGCTCGCCGCTGCCTCGGCGACGGCGACATCCAGCGTCCCCACCACGCGATGCCTGACGCCATGCACGGCGAGCGTCGCCGCCAGCACCGGCGCATCGCGCCCGATCAGCAGCGCCTCGGCGATGCGGGGGAAGAAGGGCGCCAGGCTCTCGATCCCGCCCTCCTTCGCCGTCCCGCCCGCGATCCAGATGACGCGCCCATAGCTGGCCAGGGCCCGCGCCGTGCTGTCGGCATTCGTGCCCTTGCTGTCATTGACGAAGGTGACGCCGCGCCAGGTGCCGACCCGCTCCTGCCGGTGCGGCAACCCCGGATAGCTTTGCAGCCCCTCGGCCAGCTCGGCCCGCGTCAGCCCGAGGTCGAGCGCGCAGGCTGCCGCCGCCGCTGCGTTCTGCGCATTGTGGCTGCCGGGCAGGGCAGGGGCCTCGCCGAGATCCAGGATCGCCCCGCCCTCGTCCCGCAGCATCCGCCCCTCGGCCCAGACGCCGCCCGCCTGCCGCGCCTCGCCGGAGATCGGGCGGACACGCCCTTCCAGTCGCCCACGCAGGCTGGCGCTCCAGGCATCGTCCATGCCGAGCACCGCGAGGTCGTCGCGCTCCTGCCGCGCGAAGACCTGCGCCTTCGCGTCCAGATAGCCCACCATGTCGCCATGCCGGTCGAGATGGTCTGGCGAGAGATTCAGCATCACACTCTGGTTGAAGCGCACTTGCTGGATTCGCTCCAACATGTATGACGACATCTCGAGTGTGTATACGCCATCTATTCCCAAGATATTGAGGGAGAGCGCTGCCGGCCCGAGATTCCCGCCCGCCTCCGCCTCCCGCCCCGCCGCCCGCAGCAGGTGGTGCAGCAGCGCCGTGGTCGTCGACTTCCCGTTGGTCCCGGTGATGCCGGTGAAGCGCGCGCCCGACCCTGCCGCCCTGACGGCCCGGTAGAGGTAGTCGACATCGCACAGCACCGGCCGCCCCGCGGCGATCGCCGCCGCCGCCGCCGGATGCACGCGCGGCAGCCGGTGCGGGATGCCCGGCGAGAGCAGCAGCGCATCCCAGCGGAAACGCCCCTGCGACGGGTCTTCGACCGCGAGCCCGGCGGCGCTGGCGGCGACGCGGCCCTCCTCCCGGTCATCCCAGCAGGTGACCTCCGCCCCCCATTCGACGAGCCGCCGCGCCGCCGGCAGCCCGGCCTTGCCGAGGCCCACCAAGGCAATGCGTTCACCGGAGAAGGGGGTGAAGCGGCTCATCGGATCTTCAGCGTCGACAGGCCGACGAGCGCGAGCACCATGGCGATGATCCAGAAGCGGATCACGATGGTGGCCTCGGCCCAGCCCTTCTTCTCGAAGTGGTGGTGCAGCGGCGCCATCAGGAAGACGCGCCGCCCGGTGCGCTTGTACCAGAAGACCTGGATGATGACGCTGACAGTCTCGACGACGAAAAGACCGCCGACGATCGCCAGCACGATCTCATGCTTGGTGGCGACGGCGACCGCGCCGAGCGCGCCGCCCAGCGCCAGCGACCCCGTATCCCCCATGAAGACCGCGGCCGGTGGCGCGTTGAACCAGAGGAAGCCGAGTCCCGCCCCGATCAGCGCCGCGCAGAACACCGCGAGCTCATTCGCTCCCGGCACGGAATGGAGCTGCAGGTACTCCGAGAAGACCCGGTTGCCGACGAGATAGGCGATCAGCGTGAAGACTGCCGCCGCGATCATCGCCGGCACGATGGCGAGCCCGTCCAGCCCGTCCGTCAGGTTGACGGCGTTCGACGCCCCCATCAGCACCAGCATCCCGACCAGCGGGAAGAGGAAGCCGAAGGGCAGCAGCGTCTCCTTGAACACGGGGAAGGCGAGCCCCGTCGCCACCGCCGGCGGCAGCAGCAGCACGATCCAGGTGGCGCCCGCCAGCCCGACGCCCGCCTGCCAGATCAGCTTGCCGCGCGCCGAGACGCCCTTGGTGTTCCGCTTCGTCACCTTCAGCCAGTCATCGGCGAAGCCCAAGCCGCCATAGCCGACGGTGATGAACAGCGCCGCCCAGACCAGCCCGTTGCGCAGGTCGGCCCAGAGCAGCGTGGCGAGGACCAGGGCGAGCAGGATCAGCACGCCCCCCATGGTCGGCGTGCCCTTCTTGGTGATGAGGTGGCTCGCCGGCCCATCGGCGCGGATCGGCTGCCCGCCGCGCTGGAAGCCGCGCAGCCAGTTGATCACCGTCGGCCCGAGGGCCAGCGACAGCACCAGCGCGGTCAGGCAGGCCGCACCCGCCCGGAAGGTCGTGTAGCGGATGAGGTTGAAGAGGGGGAAATCCTCCGCATAGGGCGCGAAGAGGTTGAAGATCACGCCGAATGCCCCCGGATCGCCGTGAGCACCTTGCCCATCAGCGTCGCCTTGCTTCCCTTCACCAGCACCGCATCCCCATCCCGCAGCGCCCCTGCCACCAGCGGCGCCAGCTCAGCCGAAGTCTCCGTCACCGCCAGCACCAGGTCCGGCGGCAGTGCCGCTGCCAGGTGCGGCATGTCCTTGCCGCAAAGGAAGACGGCATCCGCCGCCTCCCGCACATGCGGCGCCAGCCCCCGGTGCTCGGCGACCGAGAAGTCGCCCAGCTCCCCCATCTGCCCCAGCACCGCGACGCGCCGCCGCGCCGGCAGCAGCCGCAGCACGGCGAGCGCCGCCCGCACCGAGGGCGGCTGCCCGTTGAAGGCCTCGTCGAGCAGCGTCGCCGTCCCGCCATCCGCGGTCTGGATGCGCTCCAGCGCGCCGCGCCCTGCCATCACCCGGTACTCGGCGAGGCGCGGCGCCAGCGCCGCCGCATCGCAGCCGAGCGCCTGCACCGCCGCCAGCGCGCCGATCGCATTCCGCACCAAATGCGCCCCCGGCGCCCCGAGCCGAAACTCAACCCGTTTGCCGCCGATGGAGGCGGTGACGCCGCTCCCCTCCGCATCGGCCGCGACGCCGAGCGCCTCCACCTCGCCCCCTGGCCCGAAGGTCACGATGCGGTGCCCGACCGGCACCGCCGCCCGCAGCAGCGGCAGCATCGCATCGTCGGCCGGCAGCACGGAGATGCCGCCCGGCTCCAGCCCGAGCGCGATGCTGCCCTTCTCCTGTGCGATCGCCTCGAGGCTGCCGAGATGGCCGATATGCGCCGCGCCCACATTCGTCACCATGGAGACGTGGGGCTTGGCGAGGCGGGTGAGGGGGGCGATCTCGCCCGGATTGTTCATCCCGATCTCGATGACGGCGAAGGCGCTTCCGGGCGGCATCCGCGCGAGCGTCAGCGGCACGCCCCAATGGTTGTTGTAGGAGGCGACGGCGGCATGGGTCCCGCCCGCGCCGGCGAGCAGCAGCCGCAGCATCTCCTTGGTCCCGGTCTTGCCGACGCTCCCCGTCACCGCGACCACCCGCGCCGCGCAGCGCGCCCGCCCCGCCGCACCGAGCGAGGTGAGCCCCGCCAGCGTGTCGGCTACGCGCAGCAGCGGCGCCCCCGCCGGCACGCCCGGCGGATCCCGGTCCACCATCGCCGCCGACGCCCCGCGCGCCAGCGCGTCGGCGACGAAGTCATGCCCGTCCCGCACGTCGCGCAGCGCGACGAAGAGTTCGCCGGGCCCGACGCTCCGGCTGTCGATGGAGACGCCCGTGACGGCGACCTCCGCCGCGAGGCTCCCCCCCGTCGCCGCCCGCAGCGCCTCGCTTGTCCAGAGGCTCATCCGACGAGCTCCCGCACTACCGCGGCGTCGTCGAAGGGTGTCGTCACCCTGCCGATCGTCTGCCCGCTCTCATGCCCCTTGCCGGCCACCGCCAGCACATCCCCCGGCCCCAGATCGCCGAGCGCCCGGGCGATCGCCCCGCGCCGCTCTCCGGCATCGATCCCGCCCGGGCAGCCCGCCAGCACCGCCGCGCGGATCGCCGCCGGGTCTTCGCTGCGCGGATTGTCGTCGGTGACCCAGGCACGGTCCGCTCCTCGCGCCGCCGCCGCGCCCATCAGCGGCCGCTTGCCCGGGTCCCGGTCGCCCCCGGCGCCGAAGACCACATGCAGCCGACCGCCCGGCGCCACATGCGGCCGGAGCGCGCCGAGCAGCCGCTCCAGCGCATCCGGCGTATGGGCGTAGTCGACATAGACCGCCGCACCGTTCGGCAGCCGCGCCGCCAGCTCCATCCGCCCGCGCACGCCGGCGAGCTGCGGCAGCAGCGTCATCGCCGAGCCCGGCTCGATGCCGGTGGCGACGGCGAGCGCCAGCGCCATCATCACGTTGTCCGCCTGGAACCGCCCCGGCAGCGGCAGGTGCACCGCCTGGCGCTGGCCGAAAGCCGCGAGCTCCAGCGCCTGCCCATCCGGCAGCGGCTGATGCGCCAGCAGCCGCACCGCATCGCCCGACTCGCCGACCGTCAGCAGCTCCAGCCCCCGCCGCGCCGCGACGCCGCGCAGCGCGTCGAGCGTCTCGCCCTCCATCTCGGCCGAGGCAACCGCCGTCGCACCCGGCTGCAGCAGCGCCTCGAACAGCCGCAGCTTCGCCGCCCGGTAGGCGGCCATCGTCCCGTGATAGTCGAGATGGTCGCGCGTCAGGTTGGTGAAGCCGGCCGCCGCCAGCCGCACCCCGTCCAGCCGCCGTTGCTCGATGCCATGCGAGGAGGCCTCGATCGCCGCATGCCCGATGCCCGCCTCGGCCAGCGCCGCGAATTGCGCATGCAGCGCCACCGGATCCGGCGTGGTGAGGCTCGCCCCGCCGGGAAAGTCCGGCGCGATCAGCCCCAGCGTGCCGAGCGAGGCCGCCCGCCGCCCCGCCAGCGTCCAGAGCTGGCGCAGGAAATCCACCGTGCTCGTCTTGCCGTTGGTCCCGGTTACCGCGACGACGGTCGCGGGCTGCGCCCCCGCCAGCGCGGCGGCCATCAGCGCCAGGCCCCGCCGCGGATCGGCCATGCCGATCACCGGCACCCTTGCCGCGGCATCCGTGCCCTCCGGCGCCAATACCGCGACGGCACCCTTCGCCACCGCATCGGCGATAAAGGCGCGCCCGTCCTGCTTCATCCCTGGCAGGGCGACGAAGACCATCCCCGGCACAACCGCCCGACTGTCGGCGGTGACGCCCCGGATCAGCTGCCCAACCGCATCGCCCGCCGCAGCGGGCGCAAGCCCGGCGGCGCCGAGGAGGTCACCGAGGCGCAAGGCCGGCCTCGCGCGGGGAGGCCGGGCCGAGGGCGAAGCGGAGCAGGCCGGAGGGCGGCTCTGCCTCGGTGCGGCGCAGCGACGGGGCAGGGGGCACCAGGCTCGGTCCCGGCGCGACGCCGGTGGTGGGTGCCCCGGGCGGCGTCGCCGCCGGCGTCCCGCGCGGCGCAGGCGCCGGGGCGCCGGCAACCGGCGGCGCGGCCCGCGGCGGCCGCCCCGGCTGCAGCGGAATGGCGAGCGTCTGCTGGATCTGCGGCATCCGCTCCGTCTCTGGCACCAGGCCGAGGATCGGCGCGACGCGGCGGATCACCGCGCCCGCCGCCGGCGCTGCCACCCAGCCCGCCGTGGCATAGCCATGGCTCTGCGCATTCGGCTTCGGCTCGTCGACCATGACGTAGATCGCATAGCGCGGCGCATTCAGCGGGAAGGCGCCGACGAAGGCGGCGATGCGCTTGTCCTGCAGGTAGCCGCCGCGCGGCCCGACCTTCTGCGCCGTGCCCGTCTTGCCGCCGACGAAGTAGCCGGGAACATCGGCCCCCTTGCCCGAGCCGTCGGTGACGACGAGGCGCATCAGCCGCCGCATCGTCTCCGAGGTCCGCTCGGAGATGACGCGCGTTCCCTCGCGCTGCGTCTCGGGCGACTGCGCCACCAGCGTCGGCGGGCGCAGGATGCCGCCATTGGCCAGCGCCGAGATGCCGGTGATGACGTGCAGCGGCGTGACCGAGATGCCATGGCCGAAGGCGACCGTCATGGTGTTGATGTCGCGCCAGCCATTGGCCGTCGGGGCCAGCGGCCGCGCCACCTCGGGCAGCTCGAGCCCGAGGCGCTGGAGCATCCCCATCCGCCCCATGAACTCGCGGTGCCGCGCTGGCCCGACGCCGAGCGCCATATGCGCCGCGCCGAGGTTGGACGAGTAGGCCATCACCTCCGGCAGGCTGAGGACGCGGTTCTTGCCCTTGTAGTCGCTGATGGTGAAGCGACCGTAGCGGATCGGGCGGCTGGCGTCGAAGGTGCTCCAGACATTCGCGGTGCCGAGGTCGAGCGCCATCGCCGCCGTCAGCAGCTTGAAGGTCGAGCCCGGCTCGTAGAGCCCGACCGTCGCCCGGTTGAAATGCGGATTGGTGTCCTGGCTGACGGCACCCGGCGCGGCCGCCATCGGCCGCGCCACCGCCTGGCGCAGCAGCGGCTGGCCGGCCGCCGCATGTCCTGCCCCCTGGCCCTGCTGCTCCCGCCGCTGCAAGCCGCCGGGGTCGGAGGCGTCGTAGTCCGGCAGGCTGACCATGGCCAGCACCTCCGCCGTGTTGACATCCATCACGACACCCGCGCCGCCGATGCCGTTGTAGTCGGCGATCGCCTTCTGCACCGATTCGCGCAGCGCCACCTGCACCCGCACATCGACCGAGAGCCGCAGCGGCGAGCGGTCCACCCGCAGCCGCTCGTCGAAGCTGCGCTCGACGCCGGCGATGCCGCGCCCGTCGACATCCACCTGGCCCAGCACATGCGCCGCCGCCGAGCCCTGCGGGTAGAAGCGCCGCTCCGCCGGGCGGAAATGGAAGCCGGCGATGCCGAGGTCGTTGATCGCCTGCTGCTGCCGCGGCGGCAGGTTGCGGGCGATATAGGCGAACTCCACCGGCCGCTCCGTCCCCGGCACCATGCGTGGGCTGATGCGGGCGACCAGCCTTTCGCGGTCGAGCCCCGGCAGCACGGTCAGCAGCCGGTCGGCCGCCTCGGCCGGGTCGTTGATCTCCTGCGGGTTGGCGTAGAGCTCCGTCACCTGCAGCGAGACGGCCAGCACCTCCCCGTTGCGGTCGGTGATGGCCGCGCGCCCGCTGGTCGACTCCCCGTTCGGGATGCGCACCGCGGCGCGCGGCTTCGGCACCGTCGGGTCGACCAGCGTGGCGAAGGCGAGCTTCAGCGTCACCGCGCCGAACAGCACGGCGAAGCCGCCGGCGGCGATGACCAGGCGGCCGCGGGTCTTCTCCAATTGCGCCCGCCGCGCCAGCTCGGGCGCCGCGATCCTGACCAGGGCCCGCGAGGGCGAGGCGGCGACGCTCGCCCCCCGTGACCGCCCGGCCGGCGCCGCATCCGGCGAGGGCGGCAGCCGCAGCTCGTCCTGTGGCGCGCTCAACGTCCCATCCCCCCGTTCAGGGTCGCCGCCGCGGCGCTGCCGAAGGGCACCGGCGGCGGCAGCATCGGCTGCCCGCCGAGCCCGAGCGCCGAGCCGCCGCCCATGGCGGGATAGGCCGGCACCGCGCGCGCCGGCACCACGGCCGGCTGCACCGTGGCGGGCGCGATCCGCGGCGCGGCGGAGGCCGCCAGCTGCGTCACCGGGGCCGCCGCCGGCGCCCGCACCGGCGCCGCGATCGGCGGCAGCGCGGCGATCTCGGCCGGCCGCGCCACCGGCTTCGGCCGCGGCGGGATGGCGGCGCGCGCCAGCTCCACCTGCGCCGGCCGCATGGTCTCGGCGAGCCGCGGCGTCTCCGCCGGCCGCGCCTCGGCCGGGCGCGGCTGCGTCGCCCGCGCCAGGTCGACCAGCGCCGGCCGCGGCGGCGCATCGGCCGGTTTTGTCGCCGGCAGGGCGAGCCGCACCAGCGGCGGTGCCTCCGGCTCCGGCGGCGGCAAGGGCAGGGCGGCGAGATCGACCGCCGGCACCGCGACCGGAGCCAGGGCGACCGGCGCCGCGGCGGGCACCGCCGCGACCACGGGTGCGACCGCGGGCGCCGCGGCGGCAGGCGCTGCCACCGCCACCCGCACCACCGGCTCCGCCACCCGCGGCAGCAGCGCCAGCGCGGTGTTCCCCGCCGGCATCACCGGCTCGCGCGGCGCGAAGAGCGCGACCGGCCCGTCATAGGCCGCGACCGGCGGCAGCCGCCGCTCCGCCTCGCTGGCGCGGACGAATTGCGCGGGTTGCATCGCCTCCAGCTCCGGCAGGTGCCGCTGGGCCACGGCGCGCAGCCGCTCCGGCTCGTTCAGCCAGGCCCATTCGGCCTGCAGCGTCTGCGTCCGCGCCTCCGCCTCCTCGACCTTGCGGGCGATCGAGCGCAGCTCCCGGTCCATCACCGCGGCTTCATGCTTGGTGCTGTAGACATGCATCCCGGCGCCGAGGAAGGCGACCAGGCAAAGCGAGGTGAAGGGGCGGAAGATCATGCGGCGTCCAGGGGTGCGGCGGGGTGGTCGAGGGGCAGGCGTTCGATCGCGCGCAGCCGGGCGGACCGGGCGCGGGGATTGGCATCGGTCTCGGCCGCGCCGGGGCGCAGCGCCCGCGGCGTCAGCAGGCGGAATTCGGCCGGCGCCGCGCGCCCGGCGAGCGAGGCCGGGTCATGCCGCGAGGCGCCGGCCCGGCGCCCGGCGGCACCGGCCATGAAGCGCTTCACCAGCCGGTCCTCCAGCGAATGGAAGGCGACGACGACGAGCCGCCCACCCGGCGCCAGCAGCGCGGCCGCGGCGGCGAGCCCGCGCTCCACCTCGCCCAGCTCGTCATTCACCGCGAGGCGCAGCGCCTGGAAGCTCCGCGTCGCCCCGTCGATGCCGGACGGGTCGCGGGGAACGCAGCCGCGCACCAGGGCGGCGAGCCGCGCCGTGGTGGTGATCGGCGCCTCGCGCCGCGCCGCGACGATCGCGCGCGCGATGCGGCGCGAATGGCGCTCCTCGCCCAATTGATAGAGCACATCGGCCAGCTCCGACTCGTCCAGCGTGTTGACGAGGTCCGCCGCGGACTTCCCATGTTTCGACATCCGCATGTCAAGCGGTCCGTCGCCGCGGAAGGAGAAGCCGCGCTCGCCGTCGTCGAGCTGGAAGGAGGAAACGCCGAGGTCGAGCACCACGCCGTCGAGTCGCGTGACCGCGCGCGCCTCGAGCAGCGCCAGCATCTCGCCGAACCGCCCCTCGACGAGGTGCAGCCGCCCGGGGTGCCGCGCCGCCAGCGCCGCGCCGCGCGCGATCGCCTCCGGGTCGCGGTCGATGGCGAAGAGGGTGCAGCGCGCCGCATCCAGGATGGCGCCGGCATAGCCGCCGCCGCCGAAGGTGCCGTCGCAGTAGGTGGCGCCGTCGCGCGGCGCGAGCTGCTCCAGCACCTCGGCCAGCATCACCGGGACATGGCCCGGAGGAGGGGAGACGGAGGCACTCATACGTCGCCCCCCTCGTCATCAGCATCGAGCCGCGCCTCTTCCTCGGCGAAGGCGGCGGCGTTCCAGATCTCGAAATAGGCGCCGCGTCCGCTGAACTGCAGCTCGCCCTCGAAGCCCGCATGCTCGGCGAGCTCCTTCGGCATCACCACGCGGCCGTCGGGATCGAGGGTCAGGGTATGGATCTTGCCGACCAGCTTGCGCATCACCGACTGGTATTCGGCCGAGAGCTTGCTGAGCCCGGCCACGCGGGCCTCCACCTCGGCCATGTAATCCGCCTTCGGCCAAACTTCGATGCAGCGCTTGTGGCGGGACCGGCGCAGGATGATCTCGAGGGCCCCGGGGCCGGCAAGCTGGCCGCGGAAGAGGGACGGCACGGAAATGCGCCCCTTCTTCGCGTCGTACCCCCCACCCACGGTGCCTATGAACTCGGACATCGCCCAGCGACCGCCCCCCAGTGACCGCCTGTTGACTTGCCCTTCGGGGAGGATGCGCTCAGGAGCGTTGAGGGCCCCTGGGGATCAGCGGCCGGCGGGGCCCCCCGACCCCGCCGGCTCGCCCGACCATCCCGCTTTGGATCCCTCGCCCCCCCGAGCTTTGGACCCATCGTCGGGATGACTTGGGATAGCACGGGATTTCGTGGGACCACAAGCACGAATACCGTTTCGGCCCACTAAATGCGCCCGACAAATTGCCCGATTCCTAAGGCCTTAGCGGCCTGGGTCGCTACCGCATGAGAAATCATCTGCGATCGAAAGCAATATGTTATACTTACCCGGTTTGTTCTTTCACCGCACCGGGCTCTCTGTGGACACCTTTGTGGATTAACCTGTGGGGAAAATGCGCCAGGTGGCCTGTAAGCCGGGTTCTGTCCGCCCCCGGAATTCCGGGGACAGGGCGACCATTCCTCTGGGACGCGCCTCGCGGCGCGCCTCACGCGGCCAACCCGGGCAACGGGGCGGGAATGCCCCTGCGCCAGGCAGGCCGAAGCCCGCCCGCGCCGGTCGCCCCTATTCGGCCTTGCTCCCGATGGGGTTTGCCCTGCCGCCCCCGTTGCCGGGGGCGCGGTGCGCTCTTGCCGCACCGTTTCACCCTTGCCGGGCGGCCTCGCGGCGGCCCGGCGGTCTCTTCTCTGTGGCACTTTCCCTGGGGTGTGACCCCCGCCGGCCGTTGACCGGCATCGTATTCCCGTGGAGCCCGGACTTTCCTCCAGCACCGCCTTGCGGCGATGCCAGCGGCCGCCCGGCCACCTGACGCGGCGGCGTCATGCGCCCCCGGTCAGCCCCGCGTCAACCGGCTTCCGCAGACGGAATCATCGCGGCAACCGCCGCCAGCCGCGCCAGGCAGCCGGCATCGGCCATGCCGTCCACCCGCTCCGGCCGCCAGCGCCGCTGGAAGGCGGTGAGCAGCAGGGGCAGCGGCAGGTCGCGCCGGTAGCCGATCGCCGCCAGCAACGCCCCCGCTTCCGCCTCTGCCGCTGCGGGCGGTGCAGCCGCGGGCCAGAGCCCAACGCCGTTGGCCGCCAGCCCCTCCCAGTCGAAGAGCTCCCCCGGGTCCTGCTTGCGGTCAGGCGCCACGTCGCTGTGCCCGACCACATCCCAAGGCGCGACCGGATGCCGCGCCAGGATCCCGAGGCAGAGGTCGCAGACGGCCGCCATCTGCAGGGCATGGAAGGGGCGGTAGCCCCATTCATGCCCCGGATTGACGATCTCGATGCCGATGCTGCGGTCGTTCAGCCCCTGCCGCCCGCGCCAGTGCGAGACGCCGGCATGCCAGGCCCGCCGCCCTTCCGGTACCAGGCGGAACACGGTGCCGTCCTCCTCGACCACATAGTGCGAGGAGACCTTCGCCGCCGGGTCCCGGAGCCGCCCGATCGCCGCTGGCCCGCTCGGCATCCCCGTATAGTGGAGCAGCAGGATGTCGATCGGCATCCCGGCCGGGCGGTCGTCCTGGTTCGGGCTCGGCGCATCCAGGACCCTCAGAGCTTCCGCTCCCGCTTCACCCGGTCCCAGGCGGCGTTGATCTCGGCGACCTTCTCCGTCGCCCGCTTCACGAACTCCGCCGGCACGCCGCGTGAGGCCAGGCTGTCCGGATGGTTCTCCCGCATCAGCCGCCGCCAGGCCTGGCGCACCGCATCGTCCGGGGCATCCCGCGGCACGCCGAGGATGGTGTAGGGGTCCGGCCCGCTCGGCGCCGCACTTCCCGCGGCACGCGAGCTCTGCCCGTCCCGCGCCCGCTCCCAGGCGACCGCATCCAGCCCGAACCCGCGCTGCGCGCCCTGCAGGAAGGCCAGCTCCGCCTTGGTCAGCGGCCCATCCGCCCGGGCGATCTGGAACAGCGCGCCGAGCACGTCCTCCAACATCCCCTTGTTGTCGGCGAAGCTCTCCCCGAGCTTCTCGGCGAAGGGCTCGGGCGGGTCGCTGCTGTCCCGCGCCTGGTCGAAGAGCGCCGCCACCTCCCGCAGGTTCTCGGGCGGGATGCGGAACAGCCGCTTGAAGGCGTCGATCTCCTCGCGCTTCACCGGCCCGTCGCATTTGGCAAGCTTGGCGGCGAGCACGACGACGGTGATGGCGAAGAGCTGCTCCTTGCTGCCGAGCAGCGCCGCCGCATCGGCCGCCTGCCGCACCGCGGAGCGCCCGAACAGGGCCCCGAAGGGGCTGCTGGCGCCCCGCCCGCCCTGGTCCGCCGCATGTCCGAGCGCGGCCCCGACCACGGCGCCGAGCGGCCCGCCTGTCATGAAGCCCGTCACGCCGCCGATGATCTTGCCCCAGAGGGTCAAGCGCCGCACCCCATTGCTCTCGCCCCAGCCTTACCATGCCGGGGCGGACGGGGGAGAGGCCCCGCACCGCCGCAAGATGGGTTGGCCCCGCCTGGCGCGAAAGGTTGACCGCCGCCCGCAGCCGCCCCAGCCTTTGCCCGCGAGGCACAGGCGCCCGATTCGCCCCCGCCGATGCCGCCCGCGTCGTGACAGACCGGCATCGCTGATACGGCGCCGGTCACAACCAGAGGTATGCATCTCCGCCCCCCGGCCCGCCCGATTGCCAAAGCATCGAATGGCCCCGGCGACACGAGTCGCAAGGTTTGTTCATGGCGAAGACTAGACGAATGGCAATCAATATTGATTCGCCCGACTCGGGGACTGTCGTGGCGGCGCAGCCAGCCGCACCGATTGCTCGCGATATCGAGAGTGTTGAGCGGCATCGGGCCGGGGATTTTATCTGCCAGGATTTGCCGGGCACCGCCCTGGCGCAAGGCGCCGCCCCCATCATCCCCTTCGCGTCGAGCAGGCGAACCTCCACGAGGCGGATGCCGTGGCGATCTGCGAGCTCGGCGCCAGGTTCCGCCCTGGCGCGCCACGCTACAGCGTCGCCGCCGCCCGCGAGGCCTGGTCGTAGAAGCCCGACAGCGCCCTCAGCAGCCGCGCCGCCTCGGTGAGCGCCGCGCCCGGCGGCCCATTCTCCCGCACCGCCCCCGCCAGCAGCCGCTCCCTGACCTCGGCATAGCGCGCGCAGAGGGCAGCGCCCTCCGGCGTCGCCGCCACCAGCTTCTCCTTGCCCTGGCGGCCGGTCGTCACCAGGCCGGCGCCCTCGAGCTTGCGGATGGCATAGGTGCCGATATGCGCATCCTCGATGCCGAGCGCGAGCAGGATCTCCGCCTGCCGCTTGGCCCTCCCGCGGTGGTGTACCGTATGCAGGATCAGCACCTCGACTGGCGACAGTCCCGGCGCCCCCGCCGCCGCCGCGCAGAGCACCATCCAGCGCTGGAAGGCGTGGCCTGCGAGGATCAGCCCATACTCCGCCTCCGACAGGCCGGGCGAGGCGCCGGCGGCGAGGTGGGCGGAGGAGACGACAGGGCTGGGCTCGGCCATGACCGAACATTGACAAAATATCGATAAATTGTCAACGAGGCGGCGGCGGCCTTGCGCGGCGGGCGAGGGGGCGCCATCACGGCGCGAACGGAGGCGATCATGGACGCGGGCTGGCAGTTCTGGATCGATCGCGGCGGCACCTTCACCGACATCGTCGCCCGCGACCCCTCTGGCCGCCTCACCACGGCGAAGCTGCTGTCCGAGAATCCCGGCCGCTACCGCGACGCCGCCGTCGCCGGCATCCGCCAGATCCTCGGCACCGCCCCGGATGCGCCGATCCCGCCTGGGGTGATCGAGGCGGTGAAGATGGGCACCACCGTCGCCACCAACGCGCTGCTCGAGCGCAAGGGCGAGCGCGTGCTGCTGCTGGTGAACCGCGGCTTCGCCGACATGCTCCGCATCGGCAACCAGGCCCGTCCCCGCCTCTTCGACCTCGCCGTGCGGCTGCCCGATCTGCTGCATGAGCGCGTCGCCGAGATCGGCGGCCGCATCGCCGTCTCGGGCGAGGAGCTGGAGCCGCTCGACGAGGCCGCCGCCCGCGCCGCGCTCGACGCCGCCCATGCCGAGGGCATCCGCGCCGTCGCCATCGTGCTGATGCATGCCTGGGCGCATCCGCAGCACGAGCTCCGCCTCGGCGAGATCGCGCGCGAGGTCGGCTTCCCGCAGGTCTCGCTTAGCCACCAGGCCAGCCCGCTCCCGCGCATCGTCCCCCGCGGCGACACGACGGTGGTGGATGCCTACCTTTCCCCCATCCTCCGCCGCTATGTCGAGCAGGTCTCGGGCGAGTTGCCGGGCGTGCGACTCTACTTCATGCAGTCCAACGGCGGCCTTGCCGAAGCCGGCCATTTCCAGGGCAAGGATGCCATCCTCTCCGGCCCTGCCGGCGGCATCGTCGGTGCCGCGCGCACCGCCGGCATGGCCGGCCTCGACCGCATCATCGGCTTCGACATGGGCGGCACCTCCACCGACGTCGCCCTCTATGCCGGCGAGTTCGAGCGCGCCTTCGAGACGCTGGTCGCCGGCGTGCGGATGCGCGCGCCGATGATGGCAATCAACACGGTCGCCGCCGGCGGCGGCTCCATCCTCGCCTTCGACGGCGCCCGCTACCGCGTCGGGCCGGAGAGCGCCGGCGCCGTGCCCGGCCCCGCCTGCTACCGCCGCGGCGGCCCGCTCACCGTGACCGACGCCAATGTCATGGTCGGCAAGATCCAGCCGCAGCATTTCCCGCCGATCTTCGGCCCGAACGCCGACCAGCCGCTCGACGCCGATGTGGTGCGGGAGAAATTCGCCGCCCTCGCCGCCGAGATCGGCGCCGCGACCGGCGAGGCGCCGGAGCCCCGCGCCGTCGCGGAAGGCTTCCTCCGCGTTGCCGTCGCCAACATGGCGAACGCCATCAAGCAGGTCTCCATCCAGAAGGGCCATGACGTCACCCGCCACGCGCTGCAATGCTTCGGCGGCGCCGGCGGCCAGCATGCCTGCCTCGTCGCCGACGAGCTCGGCATGGAGACCGTCTTCATCCACCCCTTCGCCGGCGTGCTATCCGCCTATGGCATGGGCCTCGCCGACCAGACGGTGATCCGCGAGGCCGCCGTCGAGGCCCCGCTCACGCCCGATTCGATGACGAGCCTCGCCAGCACCCTCGACCGCCTCGCCGAGGAAGGCCGCGCCGAACTGCTGCGCCAGGGCGCCGAGGCCGACCGCATCGCCGCAGCCCGCCGCCTGCACCTGCGCTATGCCGGCACCGACAGCTTCCTCCCCGTCCCCTTCGGCGAGCATGCCGCGCTGGTCGAAGCCTTTACCGCCGCCCATCGCGCCCGCTTCGGCTTCGCCACGCCCGAGCGGCAGGTCGTCGTCGAAGCCTGCATCGCCGAGGTCACCGCCGCCGGCGAATCCGTCGAGGAGGCGAAGCTCGCCACCCGCTCCCCCGGCGAGGCGATTCGGACGCTCGACACCGTCTCCCTCTTCGCCGCCGGCGCCGAGCACGCCGCTCCCGTCTACGACCGCGAGTCGCTGCTCGCCGGCGACCGCCTGCCCGGCCCCGCCCTGATCCGCGAGGCCAATGCGACGACGGTGGTCGAGCCCGGCTGGACCGCCGAACTCACCCCGCTCAACCACCTCATCCTCCGCCGCACCACCCCGCGCGAAGCGACGCATGCCGAGGTCACCGGCCGCCCCGACCCGGTGATGCTGGAGCTGTTCAACAACCTCTTCATGTCCATCGCCGAGCAGACCGGCGCCGTTCTGCAGAACACCTCGCTCAGCGTGAACATCAAGGAGCGGCTCGACTTCTCCTGCGCCATCTTCGACGCGACCGGCGGGCTGGTCGCCAACGCCCCCCACGTCCCCGTCCATCTCGGCGCCATGGGCGAGAGCGTCTGCACCGTCATCCGCCTGCGCGGCAAGACGCTCCGCCCGGGCGACGTGGTGGCGCTGAACAACCCCTATAACGGCGGCACCCACCTGCCGGACATCACCGTCGTCACCCCCGTCTTCGACGCGGCGGGACAGGAGATCCTGTTCTTCCTCGGCAGCCGCGGCCACCATGCCGATATCGGCGGCCTGACGCCCGGCTCCACGCCCCCGCTCTCCCGCACGCTGGAGGAGGAGGGCGTCGTCATCGACGACTTCCTGCTGGTCGAGCAGGGCCGCTTCCGGGAGGCCGAGTTCCGTGCCCTCCTCGCCTCGGCGCGCTACCCGGCGCGCAGCCCGGACGTGAACGTCGCCGACATCAAGGCGCAGGTCGCCGCCAACGAGAAGGGCGTGCAGGAGCTGCAGCGCGCCGTCCGCGAGCAGGGGCTGGGTACCGTCCGCGCCTATATGCGCCACGTCATGGACAATGCGGAGGAGAGCGTCCGCCGCGTCCTCGCCCGCCTGCAGGATGGCGAGTTCCGCACCACCACCGATGACGGCACGCCCCTCGTCGTCGCCGTCCGCGTCGACCGCGAGGGGCGCCGCGCCGTCATCGACTTCACCGGCACCGGCCCGCAGCGCCCGTCCAACTTCAACGCCCCCGCCGCCGTCTGCCGCGCCGTCGTGCTCTATTGCTTCCGCGCCCTGGTCGGCGAGGACATCCCGCTCAACGACGGCTGCCTCAAGCCGCTCGAGATCCTCGTCCCCTCCGGCACCTTCCTCTCGCCCTTGCCCGGCGCCGCCGTCGTCGCCGGCAATACGGAGGTCAGCCAGATGACCTGCAACGCGCTGCTGGCCGCGCTCGGCGCCTGCGCCTCCGCCCAGGCAACCATGAACAACGTGATTTTCGGCGACGACCTCTATCAGTACTATGAAACGGTCTGCGGCGGCGTCGGTGCCGGCCCTGGATTCGACGGCTGGGGCCCGGTGCAGACCCATATGACCAACACCCGCATGACCGACCCGGAGATCCTGGAGCTCCGCTACCCCGTCCGGCTCGAGGAATTCGCCATCCGCCGCGGCTCCGGCGGCGCGGGCCGTTGGCGCGGCGGCGACGGCGCCCGGCGGCGCATCCGCTTCCTGCGCCCGATGCAGGCGATCGTCGTCGCCTCCCGCCGCAACGTCGCCCCGCATGGCATGGCGGGCGGCGCCGACGGCCAGCCCGGCCGCCAATGGGTCGAGCGCGCCGATGGCCGCATCGAGCCGATCCCCGGCAACAGCGGCAGCGCCGAGCTCGCCGCCGGCGATGCGCTGGTGGTGGAGACGCCGGGCGGCGGCGGCTGGGGCCAAAGCGCGGGGAAGGCGGCTTGAGGCCACCGCCTGCCCCCGGCTGATGCGCCGCCTCACGGCCATCCTCCTGCCGCTGCTGGCGCTGCTCGGCGCCGCGCTCTGGGTCGGCCCCCGCCTGCTGGACTGGGAGCCCTACCGCGCGCGCCTGGCCGACATCGCCAGCACCCAGCTCGGCCGCCCGGTGACGCTCGGCGGCCGCATCACCCTCACCCTGCTGCCCCAGCCGCGCGTCGAAGCCGCCGCCGTCGCCATCGGCTCCAACGATGACGGCCTCGCCATCACGGCGCGGGCCATGCGCCTCCGCCTCGACCTCGCCAGCCTGCTCTCCGGCCGGCTGGAGCCGCGCGAGATCGCGCTCGTCGGCGGCGAGATCACCATGCCCTGGCCGCCCATCGCGCTCCCGAGCCTCCGCCCGCCGCCCTGGCTCTCCGCCCTCGATGCCCGGCTCGAGGATTGCCGCCTGAAGCTCGGCGGCCTGCAATTCGAGGCGCTGAACGCCCGCTTCCAGACCGGCGCCGCCGCCGAGGCGCTGACCGCCGAGGGCACGCTCGCCTGGCGCGGCTATGCCATCCGCTTCGCCGGCCAACTCGGCCGCGCCGGCTTCGACGGCGTCGCCCCGCTCGACCTCTCCCTCGTCCTGGCCGGCTCGACGCTGACCGCCCGCGGCGTCCTCGCCCCGGACGGCTTCGACGGGCGGATGGAATCCGCCGGCCCCGACCTCTCGGTCCTGCTGCCCGCGCCGCCCGTCGCCTTCCGCGCCGCCGGCCGCCTCACCGTCGCGGCCGACCTCTTCGCCGCCGACGACCTTTCCATCGACCTGGCCGGCCAGCCCGCCCGCGGCGCCGCCACCCTCCGCCTCGCGCCCGAGCCCCGGCTCGACGTGGCGCTTGCCGCCAGCCGGCTCGACATGGAGGCCTGGTTCGCCGCCCTCCGCCTCACCCGCGGCACCACCCGCGCGCTGCCGCTCCCGGTCAGCATCGACCTCTCGGCCGAGGCGACCGGCTTCGGCGGCATCCCGCTGCGGCGCCTGCGCGGCGGCTTCTTCCTCGAGGGCGACCGGCTGACCCTCTCCGACGTCTCCGCCCTGCTCCCCGGCGAGATGGAGCTGGAGGTCGCCGGCGCCACCGCCGGCCCGCGCATGGAACTCGCCCTCCGCTTCGCCGGCCGGGCGCTGCGCGAGACGCTGACCGCCCTCGGCCTGCCGCTCGCCGGTACCGACCCCGCGCGCCTGCACTCCGCAGAGGGCCGCCTCCGCCTCGCCCTCGAGAACGGCCAGGCCACCCTCTCCGACATCGCCGCCACCGTGGACGAGACGCGCGTCACCGGCGCCGGCTCGCTCCGCCTCGGCGGGGCGCGGCCGCAGATCGGCCTCGGCCTCACCCTCGACCGGCTCGACCTCGACGGGCTGTTGCCCGACCCGGCCGGCCTCGGGGGCATCGACCTCAACCTCCGCCTCGCCGCCGACCTCCTGCGCTGGGACCAGCTCGCCGCCGAGCGCGCCACTCTCGACGCCACGATCGAGGAGGGCCGGCTCGTCCTCCGCCGCCTCGCCCTCCGCCTCGGCGAGCTGGACCTCGCCGCCTCCGGCACCGCCCGCATCGGCCCCTCGCTCCGGCTCTCCGACGCGACGCTGGAGGCGAGCGGCCCCAATGCCACCGTCCTCGGCCCGCTCCTGCCCCCCGGCTGGGCGCCGCTGCTGGCCGAGCCCGTCGCCCTCCGCCTCGCCGGCAGCGGGCCGCCCGAGGCCTTCGCGCTCCGGGCCGAGGGCGATCTCGGCAGCCTCCGCATCGAGACGGCGGCGACGCTCGACGCCCGCGCCCGCCGCGCCGCCGGCACGCTGACGCTGCGCCATCCCGGCGCCCCGCGCCTGCTCGCCCCGCTGCTCGGCGCCGACCTGGCGGACTGGCTGGGGGAGGGGTCCTTCTCGCTGATCGCCACCCTGGCCGGCCAGCTCGGCGGGTCCCCGGCCGGGCCGGTGGCGCTGGCCGCCGACCGGCTCGACCTCGTCGCCGGCACGCTCCGCCTGCGCAGCCAGCTCGCCCTGGCGCTGGCCGGGCCGCGCCCGCGCCTCACCGGCCGCATCGCCGCCGAGCGCCTGCCCCTGCCGATGCCCGCGCTGCGCGGCGCCCCCCCCCTCGGCCTCGACCGCCTCTCGCTGCTCGATGCCGAGCTCGCGGTCGAGGCCGCCCGGCTGGAACCCCTCGGCTGGACCCCGCTCGAAGCCGTCTCCACCGCGCTGAAGCTGGAGGCCGGCACCCTCCGCCTCGACAACCTCCAGGCGCGGCTGGCCGGCGGCACCCTCCGCGGCAGCCTCCTGGCCGAGGGCGGCGCCAGCCCGCCCCGCCTCGCCCTCGACCTGGCGCTCGCCGGCGCCGCGATCGGCGAGCCGCTCTTCGACCTGCCCCTCGACCTCGGCGCCGGGCGGGTGGAGGCCGAGGCCAGCCTCCGCGCCACCGGCCACAGCATGGCGGCGCTGACCGCCACGCTCGGCGGCCAGGCCGCGCTGACGGTCCGTGACGGGGTGCTGATCGGCGCCGACCTCGCCGCGCTTCAGGCCGCGGCCGCCGCGCCGGCGCCCGACCAGGCCCTCCGCGCCGCGCTCGCCGGCGGCGGCGCCACCGCCTTCGAGCGGCTGGAGGCGAAGGCGAGCCTCGCCGAAGGGCGCATTGCCCTGACGTCCGCCGGCCTCACGACCGAAGGCGGCGGCGCCGCGACGGCGGGCGGCACGATCGACCTCGCCCGCCTCGCCCTCGACCTCCGCCTCGCCACTCGCCCCGTCGCCGAGGCGCCGGAGATCGCGCTCCGCCTCACCGGCCCGCTGGCCGCGCCCCGCCGCCTGCCGGAGCTGGCGCCCTTCCTGCTCTGGCGGGCAGCACAGCCCTGACAGGGCCTGCCTTGATCGAGTGCCGGTTTCGATCTTGAAGGGGCCTCGCCAAGGCTGCCCGAAAGGGGTCTGTCCGGAACCCGCCAACCCAGCCACACTGCGTTGTGACACCTGTCGAGGACCTGCCATGCCATCCCGTGACGGCGCCCTGACCCGTGCGGCCCGCTTCTTCGACGAGGGCGGCTTCCGCGCGCTGCTCGCCCGGCTGGTCGAGATCCCCTCCACCTCGCAGGAGCCGGGCGCCGAGGCGGCGCTCGAGACCTACCTGACTGATGGCATCCGCCCCTGGCTGGAGCGCATGGGCTTCAGCGCCACCCTCCACCCCAACCCGCTGCCCGGCTTCGGCCCCATCCTCTCCGCCGAGCGGATCGAGGATGCGGCACGCCCCACCATCCTCCTCTACGGCCATGGCGACACCGTCCGCGGCCTCGAGGACCAGTGGCGCCGGGGCCTCGCGCCCTGGTCGCTCACCGAGGAGGAGGGCCGCTGGTACGGCCGCGGCACCGCCGACAACAAGGGCCAGCACGCCCTCAACCTCGCCGCGCTGGAGGCGGTGCTCGCCGAGCGCGGCGGCCGCCTCGGCTTCAACGTCAAGCTCGTCCTCGAGATGGCCGAGGAGCGCGGCAGCCGGGGCCTCCGCGAATTCGTCGCGGCAAATGCCGAGGCGCTGGCCGCCGATGCGTTGATCGCCTCCGACGGCCCCCGCGTCGATCCCGCCGTGCCGACCATCGCCACCGGCACCCGCGGCACCTGGCACTTCGATCTCGTCGTGAAGCTGCGCGAGGGCGGCGTGCATTCCGGCCATTGGGGCGGGCTGACCACCGACCCGGCGATCATCCTCGCCCATGCGCTCTCCACCATCATGGACCGCAACGGCAAGATCCTGGTGCGCGACTGGCTGCCCCGCAACGGCGTCCCCGCCGCCGTGCGCGGCGTGCTCGCCGGCTGCCCGGTCGGCGGCGGGGAGGGGGCCGCCACCGTCGACGAGGGCTGGGGCGAGCCCGACCTGACCCCGGCCGAGAAGATCTATGGCTGGAACAGCCTCATCGTCCTCTCGATGATCAGCGGCCGGCCAGAGAACCCGGTGAACGCCGTCGCCCCCGATGCCCGCGCCCATTGCCAGATCCGCTACACCGTCGATTCCGACACCGCCGGCTTCGAGGCCGCGCTCCGCCACCATCTCGACGCCCATGGGCTGGAGCAGGTGCGGATCGAGAATGCCGGCATCCGCATGGCCGCGAGCCGCACCGCCCCCGACCACCCCTGGGTCCGCTGGGCGCAGGCGAGCATGGAGCGCAGCCTCGGCAAGTCCGTGCAGATCATCCCCAACAGCTCGGGCGGTCTGCCGGGCGACGTCTTCGTCGACCATCTCGGCGTGCCGCTGGTCTGGGTGCCGCACAGCTACAATGGCTGCAAGCAGCACGGCCCGGACGAGCACCTGCTGATCGCCCCGGCGCGCGAGGGCCTACTCGCCTTCGCCGGATTGTGGTGGGACCTGGGCGAGGATGGCACGCCCAGCCGCAAATGAAACTCTTCCTAACCAAAGGCGTCATGCGCGGGTTACATGCCCCGGCGAAGCTCCCCCGAGCCACCTATGGCCTGAAGGAGTACCCATGAGGACGATCCGTTCGGCACTGCTCGGGACCGCGCTGGCCGCCGTCGCCCTGCCGGCCCTCGCCCAGCCCGCCCCGCCGCCCGCCCGCGGCCCCGCCGGCATGTTCGCCCGCCTCGACGCCAATGGCGACGGCCGCATCACCCAGGAGGAGGGCTGGTCCTTTCTCCAGGCCCGCTTCGCCGAGGCCGACCGCAACAAGGACGGCGCCCTGGTGCTGGAGGAGGCGACCACCGCCCGCCTGATGCCGCCGCCAGCCCCGGGCGGCAACCCGCCCCCGCCGCCGCCCGAGATCGGCCCTATGCAGGCACGCATGGTGGCGATGATGTTCCGCGCCGCGGATGCCAACCGCGACGGCCGTGTGACGCTCGACGAGATCCGCCCCATGGCCGAGGCCCGCTTCCGCGCCGCCGATGCCAATGGCGACAACGGCATCACCCTCGACGAACTGCCCGCCCGCCCGCGCCACCACGGCCAGCATCACGGCGGCCCGCATCACGGCCGGCCGGACGCCCCGCCGCCGGCACGCTGATGGAAGGGGGCAGGGCGACGGCGCGCCTGCGCCAGGACCTCGCCGCTGCCGGCCCCGACCTCTGGCTGCGCGATGCTTGCGCAGCCGCGGCGCTGCTCCCCGCCTCTCCCTCACCCGCCGATGCCGAAGGGCTGGTGCGCCTCGACCTCCGCATCAGCCATGGCCGCATCGCCGGCCTCGCCCCCCTCGGCACCGCCCCCGCCGGGCCGAGCCTCGAGGGCGGCCAGGTCTGGCCCGGCCTGGTCGACGGGCACACCCATCTCGACAAGGGCCAGATCTGGCCGCGCAGCCCCAACCCCGGCGGCGACTTCCCCGGCGCCCTCGCCGCGGCCGCCGCCGACCGCGCCTGCTGGACCGAGGCCGGGATCGAGGCCCGCTTCGCCTTCGGCCTCCGTTGCGCCGAGGCGCATGGCACGGTTGCCATCCGCACCCATCTGGAAACCCCCGCCTCCTGGCGCGTCTTCCGCCGGCTGCGCGAGACCTGGGCCGGCCGCATCGCCCTCCAGGCCAGCTCCATCGCCCCGCTGGAAGACTTCGACGGCGAGCAAGGCAGGGCGCTCGCCGACCTGGTCGCCGCCGAGGGCGGCGCGCTCGGCATGGTGACGCGCCTTGCGGGCGGCATCGCCGACCCGCTGCCGACCGATTTCCAGCCCCGGCTCGACGCCTTCTTCGCCCTCGCCGAGGCCCGCGGCCTCGACCTCGACCTGCATGTCGACGAGAGCGGCGAGGCCGGCGCCCGGGCGCTGCGCGAGATCGCGGCCACCGCGCTGCGCCGCCGCTTCCCCCACCGCATCCAGTGCGGCCATTGCTGCTCGCTCGCCCTGCAGCCCGAGACGCATGTGCGGGAGACCCTCCGCCTCTGCGCCGAGGCCGGCCTCGCCGTCATCGTCCTGCCGATGTGCAACCTCTACCTGCAGGACCGCGCCCCCGGCCGCACGCCGCGCTGGCGCGGGGTGACGCTGGTGCATGAGATGCGGGCCGCCGGCATCCCTGTCTCGGTCGCCTCCGACAACACGCGCGACCCGTTCCTCGCCTATGGCGACCTCGACATGGTGGAGGTCTACCGCGAGGCCACGCGCATCCTCCATCTCGACCATCCGGTGGCCGACTGGCCCCGCGCCGCGACCGCGACGCCCGCCTCGGTCATGCGCCTGGCGGAGGCCGGCCTGCTCCGCGAGGGCGATCCGGCGGACCTCATCCTCTTCCGCGCCCGGTCCTGGTCGGAATGGCTGAGCCGCCCGCAATCGGACCGCATCCTCCTCCGCGGCGGGCGGCTGCTGGAGGCGGCGCTGCCCGACTGGCGCGAGCTGGACGGGATGCAGGGCTGAGGCAGGCTTCGATCAGGCTGAAACACCTGATCGGAGCTACTTGCCTGACCAGGCAACACGCTAGGGCGGATCGCCGCAGGACGCCGGCGCCGCCTGCGGGCCTGCCCACGAGCCGCGCGGAGGGAACACTAGACCCGCGGCATCCCCTGCACCGGCCCGCCGCCCTTGCGCGAGCCCTCGGCCGACAGCTCCAGCCAGGCCTCCACCATCAGCCCGCCGATGACGAAGATGCCCCAGAGCGGCAGGCTCAGCAGCACCGCGACCAGGGCGGAGGAGGGCCAGTGCGCATCCGGCGGCAGGCCGAACAATCCGAGCACCGGGGCCGGCATCACCTTCATCAGCACATGCACCGGAAAGGCCATCAGCCGGACGAAGATCAGCGCCAGCTCCTGCAGGCTCAGCATCCCGTCGGCGTTGAGGTCCCAGCCCTCGCGCACCACGGTATAAAGCGCGCCCAATATCGCGCATGTATTGAGAAGGGCGCATCGCCAGTGGATCGCCGTCCGGGATCGGGTTGCTGCCCTCATGCCCCGGACCATGGCGAAGATTGCCACCCTCCGGCAAGGGGTCTTTTCCCATAAGGACGGGCGTGACTCATCAACCGCGCGCCATAAGGCCGGACCGGACCGCGCCGGGGGCCCCGCGGGCTGCCGAATGCTTGACCGGGCGGCGCTCCGACACCAAACCTCCGGCCGGGCCGCGGCCCCGCTACACGCTTTGGCGACGACAGGGTTTCCGGCTTCCGGGCCGCCTTCGCCGCCCCTACAGAAACAGTCCGGGCGGGCCGCAAGGGCTGCCCGGCCCATGCTGAGAGGTTGCTGTGCGCCCAGAAGGACCGGCCGAAGGCGCCGCCTTGCCCGCGACGGACGGCTCCGCGGCGATGCCGCCCAAGCTGCTCGACTTCCAGCCCGCCTTCGAGGCCGTGCTGCCGCCCGACTGGGCGCTGATCGGCCGCTGCCGCGCCGGCGAGGCCAGCCAAGCCGCTCATGGCACGACGGGCGGCGGCTGCTTCGTCCTGGCGCATGCCGAGATCGGGGTCGCCCTGGTCGACCTGCTGCCCATCCGCACGCCGCAGGCCGAGGCGCATCTCCGCCGCCTGCTGAACGCCGTCGACTTCTCCTCGCACTGCCGCGGCTACCTGCCGGTCATCCAGTGCGAGGTGACGCGCGAGGAGCTGGGCGGCCTCCGCGCCCGGATCGAGGACGCCTTCGCCTATGACCAGGTGCTGACCATTGCCGATCGCGGCCGCTGGGTCGGCGTGCTGCGCCGGACCCTGCAGGCCAGCGTGACCTGGGAGGCGCTGGACGGCCCGCTGCCCGAACCCGCCCCGGCCGGCGCCTGGCGCCCCCGGATGGCGCCGCCGGCCGCGCGCCTCCTGCGGGCCGGGTTGCTCGGCTGCGGGGCGCTCGGCCTCTTCGGCCTCGGCTTCATCACCGCGCTGCTGATGCCGGCCGAGCCCGTCGCCTCGCGGCCCGGCCAGGGCACCGGCTTCGGCGTCGTCGCCGAGGTCGAAAGCCCGCCGCCCGACCCCGCGCCGCGACAGGCGGCGGTGGAGCCGCCCCCCACGGCGGTGGCCGCCGCCATCCTCCCCGCGGCGGCGCCCGAGCCCCGCCCCGCCGAGCTGGCGGAAGCCGCCCCCCCGGCGCCCGAGGCGCATCCGGTCGCCGCCGCCCGCCGCCCCGCCCGCCTGCCGCTGCCGATCGACCGCCGTTGCAGCGAGGCCGTCTTCCGGTTCCAGCAGGGCGCCAGCCTCACCGCGCAGGAGATGGCGCATGTCCGCCAGGGCTGCGCCTCGCTGCGGTAGCGCTCAGCCGACCCGGGCCGGCTGCCGCGCCGCGGCCAGCAGCGCCGCGACCTGGTCCAGCAGCCGCGCCCCGGAGACCGGCTTCCGCATCAGGGCGAAGGGGCCGCCGACCACGGCGCCGACCGCCAGGTTGGCCGCATCCCCGGCATAGCCCGTCACCAGGATGGCTGGCAGGCCGGGCTGGCGCTCCTGCGCCTCGCGGATCAGGCCGACGCCGTCGATCCCCGGCATCGCCAGGTCGCTCACGAGCAGCGCGAAGGACTCGCCCCGCGACAGCAGGCCGAGCGCCAGCGCCCCGTCCGCCGCCTCCACCACCTCGTAGCCCGCATCGGCCAGCTCGCCGGCGAGCATGCGGCGCACCAGCGGCTCGTCATCCACCAGCAGCACCCGAGGCGGCCGGCCGGCCGGAGCGGGGGAGGGGCCGTGGCGCCCACCGGCCATCTCCACCGGCTCGATCACCGCATCCGCCTGCGTCACCGGCAGCCAGAGCGAGACCCGCGTGCCGCATCCCGGCTCGCTCTCGATCGCCAGCGCCCCGCCCGAGCCCTGGGCGAAGCTGTTCGCCATGGCGAGGCCGAGCCCGGTGCCCTGCCCGAGCGGCTTTGTGGTGAAGAAGGGCTCGACGGCATGGGCGAGGGTGGCCCTGTCCATCCCCTTGCCGGTATCCTCAACGACGAGGCGCACGTAGTCGCCCGGCGCCAGCCCGTCGATCCCGCTTCCAGGCCCGACGGCGCAGGTCTCGGCGCGCAGCGTCAGCAGCCCGCCATCCGGCATCGCGTCGCGCGCATTGGTGGCGAGGTTGAGCAGCACCGTCTCGAACTGGCTGCGGTCGGCCAGCACCAGCGGCAGGTCGGGCACCACCTGCGCCGCCACGCGGATCCGCCCGCCGAGCGTCGCCGCCAGCACCTCCCGCAGGTCGCCGAGCAGCCGGCCGGGCTCGATCGGCACCGCCCGCAGCTCCTCCCGCCGGGAGAAGGCGAGCAGCCGCCGCGTCACCGCTTCGCCGCGGCGCGCGGCCTCCTCCACCATGTCGGTGAGGCGGACGATCGCGGCCGCGTCCCCGGCCCGGCGGCGGATCAGGCCGGTGCCGCCGAGGACCGCCTGCAGCACGTTGTTGAAGTCGTGCGCGATGCCGCCGGCGAGCTGGCCGACCGCCTGCACCTTCTGCGCCTGCAGCAGCGCCGCCTCGGCCTGGCGCCGCTCCTCGATCTCGGCACTGAGCCGGTCGTTGCTGCGGCGCAGCTCCCGCGTCCGCTCCTCGACCCGGAGCTCGAGCGCATCGGCATGGTGGCGCATCTCCTCCTCGCGCCGCTGCAGCTGTGCCGCCATGGCGTTCCAGCCCGCGGCGATCTGGCCGAACTCGGAATGCCGGTCGCGCTCCGGCGCCCGCGCCGTCAGCTCCCCCTGGCCCCAGCGATGCGCGACGGCGAGCAGCGCCCGCGTCGGCGCCTCGATGAAGCGCCGCGCCACCACCCGCGTCAGCAGGAAGACGGCGGCCACCACGGCCGCCATCAGCAGCGCGCCGCGCATCAGGCTCTGCTTCAGGTCCGCCATCAGCTCCGGCTCGGCAAAGCCGACGACGGCGGCGAGGTTGTGACTCGCCGGCGTCGGCGGCACGTAGCCGACCAGGCGGAAGGTCCCGTCCAGGCTGCGCAGGCGCAGCGTCCCCGGCCGCGTCGCCGCGAGCAGCGACTGCGCGGCGGGCGGAAAGAGGGCGCCGACGAACTCCTCGTGCCGCAGGTCGCGCGCCAGGATCCGGCCACCCGCATCGGCGATGGTGAGCACGCCATTGGTCAGCAGCGCGGCGCCGCTCTGCTTCAGCCCGGTGAGGCTGCGGGCCAGCCAGTCGAGGTCGAGCGCCGCGACCAGCACCGCCGGGGAGGCGTCGTCGGGCCCGGCCGCGGTCGGCAGGAAGAAGGGCAGCACCCCGCCCGGGATCTGCGGCAGGCGGGTGAAGTGCCCGGCGGTGAAGTTCCGCGCCGCCCGCGCCTCCGCCGCCCAGGCCGGCGGCTCCGCCATGTCGAGCAGCGTCGGATCGGAGGAGCAGCGCACCTGCCCCGCCTCGTCGAGCAGGGCGATGAAGGCGTAGCCGAAGGCATATTGCCGGAGCGCCGAGAGCCGCGCGTTGCAGTCCCCGCCGAAGGTGCGGACCTGGCGGTACTCGGCCGCGGCGCCAAGCAGGATCCGCGCCCCCTCGGCGATGCCGGAGGCGGTGCCGGCCAGCAGCTCCGCCTGGCGGATGGCGATGGTGTCGAGCTGCGCCTTGCGCTGGGCCCATTGCGACCAGCCGAAGGCGAGCTGGAGGGCGATGGTCGGCAGCAGGCAGATGGCGATGACCAGGAGGATGCGGTTGGAAAGCCTCATGCCGGCCCCGGCCCGGGGGGGTGCGGCGGCACGCCCCGGCCCGGCCTCGCCGGATGCGGAACCGGCATCCGCGCGATCACCATGCCGCTTGCTCCCGTCCTGCCCGATGGTCGGCCGAGACTACACAGATTGTTGTGGTGGCGCACCAGATTCATGGACCAGCGACGGATGGATGGGGTCATCCGCGGGCGGTGGTGGGTGCGACAGGGATTGAACCTGTGACCCTTGCCGTGTGAAGGCAATGCTCTACCGCTGAGCTACGCACCCGCTCCGCTCGGGAGGCGGTTGATAGGGGCATCGCCGGCCGCTGGCAAGCCCTTTGCGAGGCCCTAATCGGCGCGGATTCCCGCCTCCGCGATCACCGCCGCATAGCGCCCCACCTCGGCATCGACGAAGCGCCGCGACTCCGCCATGTCGGCCCCGATCAGGGTGAAGCCGAGCTCGCCCGCCTTGCGCATCACCACCGGGTCGGCCAGCGCATGGCGGATCGCCGCCGCGATCGCCTCCGCCAGCGGCTCGGCGATGCCGGAAGGCGCCTGGATCGCCGTCCAGCTGGTGATGCGGAGCGCGGGCAGGCCGGCCTCCGCCGTGGTCGGCACCTCGGGCAGCAGCGGGTGCCGCACCGCATCCGTCACCGCCAGCGCCCGCAGCCGGCCCGACTGCACATGGGTGACCACCTCCGGCAGGTTGCCGATGACCAGGTCGAGGTTGCCGGCGATGAGGTCGGTGACGGAGGGCGCCCCGCCGCGATAGGGCACATGCTGGAGCCGCCCCTCCGCGCCCGCGGCGCGGCGGAACATCTCGAGCGCCAGATGCGGCGGCGAGCCGGTGCCGGAGGAGCCGCCGTTCAGCCGCCGCTCGCCCGCCGCCGCCACCAGCGCGCCGAGCGACCCCCACGGGCTCTCCGCCCGCACGCAGACGACCAGCGGCAGCGCGCCGAGCAGGGTCAGCGTCTTCAGGTCGCGCATGAATTCGTAGGGCGCCTGCGGGAAGAGCGAGGCATTCACCGCATGGGTGAGGGTGATGGCGAGCAGCGTGTGCCCGTCGCCCGCCGCCTTCGCCACCGCATCGGCGCCGATCATCGCATTGCCGCCGGCACGGTTCTCCACCAGCACCGGCCGGCCCCAGTCCTCCGTCAGCCGCTGCGCGACCAGGCGCGCGATGATGTCCGTCTGGCCGGCCGGGGTGAAGGGCACGACGAGCCGCACCGGACGGTCCGGAAAGGCCCCCGGCTGGGCACGGGCCGCCGCGGGGGCGGCGAGGGCGGCAAGCAGCGCCGCGCGGCGCGAGAGGTCAGGCACGTCGCACTCCCCAAAAGATGGCGAAGCCGCCGGTGAAGCCGGTCAATTCCCGCTTGTGCGCCGAGCTCGGCCGCAGCTGGCCGAGCGGGACATAGGGCAGGTCCTCGAAGGCCTGGAGCTGGATCTCGGCGGCGATGCGCCGCTGCCCGTCCGGGTTCTCCTCGGCGAGCCAGGCCTCGCGCAGCGCCTCGAGCCTTGGGCTCTCCGGCCAGCCCGGCCGCGCCATGCGGCCGTTGCCGCGCAGGTACTGGTGCACCGCGGGGTCGAGCTGGTCGAGATCGGCCCAGTTGGTGTGGAAGGCGTTCCACCCGCCCTGCGCCGGCGGCTCCTGCCGCACCAGCCGCTGCAGCATCGTGCCCCAGTCGGTCAGCTGGTAGTCGACCTTGAAGCCGATCTTCTGCAAGAGGTCGGCGCCGATATCGCCGAGCCCCTTCAGCAGCGGGAAGTCGGCCGGTGCCAGCAGCACCACCGTCTCGCCCTTGTAGCCAGCGTCCTTCAGCGCCTGCCTTGCCTTGTCGAGGCTGCGCGGCCCGGTCAGCGCCGCCATCCCCGCATCGCTCGCCATCGGCGTGCCGGGCGCGAAGAAGCCGACGCCGTCCCGCCACCCGTCCGGCACCGCGCCGGCGACGGCCGTCATGTAGTCCGCCTGCGAGACCGCCGGCAGCACCGCGCGGCGGATGGCCAGGTTGTCGAAGGGCGGATGCAGCTGGTTGAAGCGCAGCGTCGAGATGAAGCCCGGCGGCTCCCCCTGGGTCAGCGCCAGCCTGCGGTCGCGGGCCAGCATCGGCAGCAGGTCGAAGGTGGGCGATTCCCACCAATCGACCTCGCCGGCGCGGAGCGCGGCCGCCGCCGTCGCCGGGTCGGGCAGCACCTGCCATTCCACCCGGTCGAAATGCGCCTGCTTGCCGCCCGCGGTGAAGCTCGCCGCCGGCCCCGGCCGCGGCACATAGCCCTCGAAGCGCGCATAGGCGACGCGGGCGCCGGCCACCCGCTCACCGGGCAGGAAGCGGTAGGGCCCGCTGCCCACCATCTCCGTCACCTGGCGGAAGGGGTCGGTCTCCGCCAGCCGCTCCGGCATGATGACGCAGACCGGCGAGCCGGGCTTGCCGAGCGCATAGGTCAGCAGCGGGAAGCGCCGCTTGAGGCGGAAGCGCAGCGTCCGGTCGTCCACCGCCTCCAGCGCCTCGGTCGCGGCGGCAAGCGACTGGCCGAGCCCGTCCCGCGCATTGAAGCGGCGGATGCTGGCGACGCAGTCCCGCGCCAGCACCGGCGCGCCGTCATGGAAGCGCAGGCCCTCGCGCAGCCGGATGGTCCAGGCGAGGCCGTCCTCCGAGACCTCGTGGCCCTCGGCCATCTGCGGCTGGATGCGGAACTGCGCATCCATCCCGTAGAGCATGTCGAAGACCATCAGCCCGTGGTTGCGCACGACATAGGCCGAGGACCAGACCGGGTCGAGCACGCCGAGATCGGATTGCGGGACGAACCTCAGCACCCGCGGCGCCTGCGCGGCGGCAAGGCTGGGTGCGGCAAGGCTGGCGGCAAGCAGCGTGCGACGGGCGATGGGCATCGGTCGGGCTCCGCTCCGGTGAGAGGCGCAGCATGCCGCAACCCGCCCGGATGGGAAGCAGAGCCGATCCGTCCCGCCCTGTCAAAGAAAAACTCTGCTCAGTCGTTGTTCATAGACGTTCCACGTTTTCGGCAGGTTAAAACTGCGGCAAGCCAGGATCCGGCCCTTGCGCCGCCCCCGCCGCATTCGCACCTGTTCCGCAACAGCGAAAGGCCACCGCGATGAGCCAGCGGCAGTTAAAGCTCGGCGCCTTCATGCGCCCGGTCAGCATCCATACCGGCGCCTGGCGCTATCCCGGCGCCTTCCCGGACGCCAATTTCAACTTCGCCCACTACAAGCGCTTCATCCAGACGCTGGAGCGCGGCAGGTTCGACGCCTTCTTCATGGCGGACCACCTGGCGCTGCTCAACATGCCGATCGAGGCGCTGAAGCGGAGCCACACCGTCAGCAGCTTCGACCCGCTGACCCTGCTGCCCGCGCTCGCCGCGGTGACGGAGCGCATCGGCCTCATCGCCACCGCCTCCACCACCTATAACGAGCCCTACCACATCGCCCGCAAATTCGCCTCGCTCGACCATATCAGCGGCGGCCGGGCCGGGTGGAATCTCGTCACCACCTCCAATCCCGATGCGGCGCTCAATTTCGGCCAGGACGAGCACATGGCCCATGGCGAGCGCTACCAGCGCGCCCGCGAGTTCTTCGAGGTCGTCACCGGCCTCTGGGACGGCTGGGCCGACGACGCGCTGATCCGCGACGCGGAGAGCGGCATCTTCTTCGACCCGGAGCGCGTCAGGCCGCTCAACCATGCCGGCCCGGAGTTCAAGGTGCGCGGCCCGCTGAACGTGGCGCGCCCCGTCCAGGGCTGGCCGGTCATCGTCCAGGCCGGCGCCTCCGAGGCCGGCCGCCAGATCGCCGCCGAGACCGCCGAGGCCGTCTTCGCCGGGGTCGGCACGCTTGCCGAGGGCCAGCGCCTCTATGCCGACATCAAGGGCCGCATGCCCGCCCTCGGCCGCGACCCGGAGCACCTGAAGCTCCTCCCCGGCTGCTTCGTCGTGGTCGGCGACACGGTGGAGGAGGCGCGGGCGAAGCGCGCCCATCTCGACAGCTTGGTCCACTACGACAGCGCCATCGCCTCGCTCTCCATCGCCCTCGGCACCGACGCGTCCCGCTTCGACCCGGACGGACCGCTGCCCCCGATCCCCGAGACCAACGCCAGCAAGACCGGCCGCGAGCGCGCCATCGCACTTGCGGAGCGCGAGGGGCTGACCGTCCGCCAGCTCGCCCAGCGCCTCGGCGGCTATGCCGGCCTTGCCATGGTCGGCACGCCAGGGACCATCGCCGACGAGATGGAGGCCTGGCTGGAGGGGAGGGGCGCCGACGGCTTCAACATCATGTTTCCCTGGCTCCCCGGCGGGCTCGACGACTTCGTCGACCGCGTGGTGGCGGAGCTGCAGCGCCGCGGCCTCTTCCGCCGGGAGTATGAGGGGACGACGCTGCGCGACCATCTCGGCCTGCCCCGCCCGCCGAACCGCCTCTTCCCGGAGAGCTGATCGCCGATCCGTTGCGGCGCAGCAGGAACGGCCCATATGCTCGGGTATGGGACGCTCGCTGACCCTCGCCCTCGGCCTCGCCCTGCTCCCCGCCGCCGCGCGGGCGGAGCCGCTTCTCGCCCATTACGAGGTCCATGCCGCCGGCATGACCGTGATGAAGGTCGAGGCGCTGATCGACCTCGACGGCCCGCGCTACCTCATCCGCACCCGCATCCAGATGAACGGCATGGCCGGCTTCTTCGCCCGCGGCGATCAGGTGACCTCGACGGAGGGCGCCTGGCGCGGCACGGAGCCGGCGCCCGACCGCTACCGGGCCAGCGGCACCTGGCGCGGCGACCGGCGCATGGTGGCGATCGACTACACCCCCGCCGGCATCCCCGTCATCCAGGCGCTCGAGCCGCCGAATACCGAGCGCGAGCCCGTCCCCGCCTCCCTCCGGGCCAATACCGTCGACGCCCTCTCGGCGCTCGCCAAGCTGACCCGCGTGGTGGCCCGGACCGGACGCTGCGACACCGGCGCCCAGGTCTATGACGGCCGCCGCCGCGTCGACTACGCGGTGCGCACCGCCGGCCAGGGCGTGCTGCCCGCCGAGGGCGGCTTCGGCGGCCCGGCGCTCAAATGCGTCCTCGAGAGCCGCCTGCTCGCCGGTCGCCTCGGTGACCAGGATGCGGAGCAGGCCCACCGCCCGCAGACCGCCGATGTCTGGCTCGGCCAGCCCCTGCCGGGCCGCGGCCCCCTGCCGGTCCGCGTCGAGCTGCCGAGCCGCTGGTTTGGCACCATCCGCGCCGTGCTGGTGAGCGTGGAGCCCGCCGGCTCAGGCCAGGCGATGGCCCAGCAGCGCCGGTAGCAGCCCCTCCGGCCGCCCGATCACTGCCGCCCCCTCCGCCATCGCCGGCACCCCATAGCCCCAGCCGGCGAAGAGGCAGGGCACCCCGGCCCCCCTGGCCGCCAGCACGTCGTTCCGGTGGTCGCCCACCATCACCGCGCGCGCCGTTTCGCCCCCCGCCGCGGCCAGCGTCGCCAGCAGGTGCCCGGGATCCGGCTTGCGCACGGGGAAGCTGTCGCCCCCGCCCACCGCCGCGAAGCGCCCGCCGATGCCGAGCGCCGCGAGCAGCGCCGCCGTCGCCTTCGCCGGCTTGTTGGTGCAGATGGCCATCCGCCACCCCGCCGCCTGCAGCCCGTCCAGCGCCTCGGCGATGCCCGGGAAGAGTGCCGTCTCCTCCGCCGCCCGCGCCGTGTAGTCAGCGCTGAAACCTTCCAGCGCCGCCTGGTCGAAGGGCAGGCCGCGCGCCGCCAGCGCCCGCTCCACCAGCACCCGCACCCCGTCGCCGATCATCGCCGTCACTTCGGTGCGGGCGAAGGCCGGGCGGCCGAGCCGCCCCATCAGCCGGTCGAGCGCGGCATGGATGTCGGGCACGCTGTCGACGAGGGTGCCATCGAGGTCGAAGAGGGCGACGGGCGGGGTCATGGGCCACCCTGGCCCGCCCGGTCATATCCGGCAATCCATCTTGACGCGTACGGGACTTGCCCCGGCCACCCCTCAGCGACTACCCCAATGTCATGCCCGCTGCCATCATCCTCGCCGCCGGCCTCGGCACCCGCATGCGGAGCGCGCTGCCCAAGGCGCTGCACCCCATCGCCGGCCGGCCGATGCTGAACCATCTGATCGCCGCTTGCGAGCCGGTCTTCGACCGCATCGTGGTGGTGGTGGGCCCCGGCATGCCGGCGCTCGAGGCCGCCGCCCGCCCCCATGCGACGGTGGTGCAGGCGGAGCGCCTCGGCACCGGCCACGCCGCCGCCCAGGCCGCCCCCCTGCTGCGCGACTACCCCGGCGACGTCGCCGTCCTTTACGCCGACAATCCCCTGATCCCAGCCGCGACGCTGCGCCGCCTCCTCGCCCGCCGCGCGAAGGCCGGCCTCGCGCTGCTGGCCATGCGCCCCGCCGACCCCGCCCGCTACGGCCGGGTGGTGACGGATGAGGTGGGCGACGTGCTCCGCGTCGTCGAATGGGCCGATGCGACGGAGGCGGAGCGCGCCATCCGCCTCTGCAACGCCGGCGTCGTCTGCGCCCCCGCCGCCGACCTCTTCCGCTGGCTCGCCGCCATCCGCGCCGAGAACGCCAAGGGCGAGTACTACCTGCCCGATGTCGTGGCCCTCGCCGTCGCCGAGAGCCACCGGGTGCTGGCCGAGGAGGCTGCCGAGGCCGACCTCGCCGGCGCCAACAGCCGCGCCGAACTCGCGGGGCTCGAGGCGCTGCTGCAATCCCGCCTCCGCGCCGCCGCCATGGAGGGCGGCGCGACGCTCATCGCGCCCGAGACCACCTTCCTCTCCTGGGACACGCGCCTCGGCCAGGACGTGACGATCGGCCCCCATGTCGTCCTCGGCCCCGGCGTCGTGGTGGAGGACGAGGTGCAGATCCACCCCTTCAGCCACCTCGAATCCTGCTTGGTCAGGCGCGGCGCCGTCATCGGCCCCTATGCCCGCCTGCGCCCGGGGACCGAGGTGGGGGAGGGCGCCCATGTCGGCAATTTCGTCGAGCTGAAGGCGACGCTGCTCGGCCCCGGCGCCAAGGCCAACCACCTGACCTATCTCGGCGATGCGACGGTCGGCGCCGGCACCAATATCGGCGCCGGCACCATCACCTGCAATTACGACGGCATCGCCAAGCACCGCACCGAGATCGGCGCCGGCGCCTTCATCGGCAGCGACACGGCGCTGGTGGCGCCGGTCCGCATCGGCGACCGCGCGCTCACCGCCGCCGGCAGCGTCATCACGGAGGACGTGCCGGACGACGCCATGGGCATCGCCCGCAGCCGTCAGGCGGTGAAGCCGGGACGTGGCTTCAAGGGGAAGAAGGGGGGCGAGCGGTCCGATGATCGGAAGGCCGGAGGGCCTGGCGATCTGAATCGGCCCGCGCTCCCGAAGGGAGCATCCTAGATGTGCGGAATCGTCGGCGTCATCGGCAAGGCCTCGGCCGCACCGCTTCTCCTCGAAGCGCTGCGCCGCCTCGAATACCGCGGCTATGACAGCGCCGGCATCGCCACGCTGGTCAACGGCCATATCGAGCGCCGCCGAGCCGAAGGCAAGCTCGGCAACCTCGCCGGCGCCCTCGACCGCGACCCGCTCCCCGGCACCACCGGCATCGGCCATACCCGCTGGGCGACGCATGGCGCGCCGACCGAGCGCAACGCCCACCCCCACAGCACGCACCGGGTCAGCGTCGTCCATAACGGCATTATCGAGAACCATGCCGAGCTGCGCGCCGAGCTGGAGGCCAAGGGCGCCGTCTTCGAGACCGAGACCGACACCGAGACCTTCGTCCGCCTGGTCGACGACTTCCTCCACCAGGGCCATGAGCCGGAGGCCGCCTTCGCCGCCGCGCTGAAGCGCGTCCACGGCGCCTTCGCCCTCGCCGCCATCTTCGCCGGCCATCCGCGCCTGCTGCTCGCCGCACGGCAGGGCGCGCCTCTCGCCGTCGGCTTCGGCGAGGGCGAGATGTTCGTCGGCTCCGACGCGCTGGCCCTCGCCCCGCTCACCCGCCGCATCGCCTATCTGGAGGAGGGCGACTGGGTCGCCGTCGATTGCGACGGCGCGCGCTTCTTCGATGCCGCGCACCGGCCGGTCGAGCGCCGCGTCACCGTCACCGCCGTCTCCGGCGCCGCCGTCGGCAAGGGCAACTACCGCCACTTCATGGAGAAGGAGCTGCACGAGCACCCCGCCGTGCTCGGCGACACGCTCCGCCAGTATCTCGACCCGAAGACGCTCGAGGTCCGCCTGCCGCGCCTGCCCTTCGAGCCGGCGAAGATCAGCCGCCTCACCATCAGCGCCTGCGGCAGCGCCTTCCTCGCCGGCATGGTCGGCCGCTACTGGATCGAGCAGCTCGCCCGCCTGCCTGTCGATGCCGATGTCGCCAGCGAGCTCCGCTACCGCAACCCGCCGCTGGCCGAAGGCGGCGCCGCCATCCTCATCAGCCAGTCCGGCGAGACGGCCGACAACATGGCCGCGCTCCGCCTGCTGCGGGAGGGCGGCCAGCGCGTCCTCTCCGTCGTCAACGTCCCCGAATCCTCCATGGCCCGCGAGAGCGACGGCGCGCTGCTGACCGTCGCCGGCCCCGAGATCGGCGTCGCCTCCACCAAGGCCTTCACCGCCCAGCTCGCGGTGCTCGCAGCACTTGCCATCGGCTTCGGCCGTGCCCGGCGCGAGCTCTCGACCCTCGACGAGGGCCGCCTCGCCCAGACCCTGCTGGAGGTGCCGAGCCAGGCCGCCGCCATCCTCGAGCAGGATGCGCAAATCCGGGAACTGGCCGCCGAGGTCGCCAAGGCCCGCGACGTGCTCTTCCTCGGCCGCGGCGCCATGTACCCCATCGCCCTCGAAGGCGCGCTCAAGCTGAAGGAGATCAGCTACATCCATGCCGAGGGCTATGCCGCCGGCGAGATGAAGCATGGCCCGATCGCGCTGATCGACAGCGACGTTCCGGTGATTGCCCTCTGCCCGAGCGGGCCCCTCTTCGAAAAGACGGCGAGCAACCTGCAGGAAGCCGCGGCCCGCGGCGGCCGCGTCATGGCCTTCACCGATGCCGAAGGGGAGAAGGCGCTCAGTCGCTTCGCCGAGCGCGTCATCGTCCTGCCGCAGATCGGCGAGTTCGCCACGCCGATCCTCTACGCCATCCCCGTCCAGCTGCTCGCCTACCACGTCGCCGTGCTGAAGGGCACCGATGTGGACCAGCCGCGCAACCTGGCGAAGAGCGTGACGGTCGAGTAGCTCAGCCGCAGCCGAGCGTCCGCCCCACCAGCTCGGCGATGTCCTGCCGCCGATAGGGCTTCGGCACGACGGCTGCGGCCTCGGCCAGTTCGGGCGGCAGGTCGAGCCCCGCGCCATAGCCGGTGGCGAAGGCGAAGGGGATGCCCGTCGCCTGCAGCGTCTGCGCCGCCGGCAGGCTGGTCCCCTCGCCGAGATTGACGTCGAGCAGCGCGAAGGCGAGCTGCTGGCCCAGCCGCTTCATCACCGCCAGCGCGGCCGGCACCGTGCCCACCACCTCCACCGTGTCGAAGCCGAGATCCAGCAGGATTTCCTCCGCATCCATCGCCAGCAGCGTGCTGTCCTCCAGCACCATGGCGGTGCCGGAGACGCGCAAGGGCTGCGTGCGCCGCGGCAGCGCCGCCGCGGGCTGCGCAGTCTCGACGCCGATCTGCACGAAGCGCGCGGGGATGGTGAACTCCGCCTCCAGGCCCTCGCGCAGGTAGCGTACCTCGGCCAGCCCCTGCAGCTCGAAGGGGATCGACCGCTCGATCACCGTGGTGCCGAAGCCGCGCCGGTTCGGCGGGCTGACCGGCGGCCCGCCGCGCTCGCGCCAGCGCAGCAGCAGGGTGCTGTCCGGCTTCAGCTCCCAGCGCACGTCGACGGTGCCGTGCCGGTCCGACAGCGCGCCGTACTTCGCCGCATTGGTCGCCAGCTCATGGACGACCAGCGCCAGCACCGTCAGCGCCTGCGGCTCCACCAGCACCGGCGGGCCGGCGAGGCTCGTCCGCTCCTGCTGCTTGTCGCCGAGATAGGCGTGGAACTCGCTGTCGATCATCCCCCGAAGCGCCACCGGCCCCCAGCGGTCGTCGGTCAGCTGGTCATGCGCCCGGGCGAGGGACTGGATGCGGCCGTTCAGCACGGTGACGAAGCTCTCCAGCGTCTCGGCCGACTCCCGGCTGCGCTGCACCAGGGCGCGGATCAGCGCGAGGATGTTGCGCACGCGGTGGTTCAGCTCGGCGATCAGCAGCTCCTGCCGGTCATTGGTGCTGCGCCGCTGGTCGGCGGTGCCGGAGGCCAGCCGCACCACCACCTCGAGCAGCGTGACGCGCAGCGCCTCCGCCACCCGCCGCTCGGCATCGAGCCAGGGCGCCGAGCGGCCGCGCACCTCCTGCCGCCAGGCCTCGAAGCTGCGGCGCGGATGCAGCCGGTCCGTCCCCGGCTCGGCGGCCTTTGCCGGGTTGCCCGCCCAGGCGATGCTGTGGACCATCTCGCGGCGGAACAGGATGACGTAGTCCCGCGCGCCGCGCGAGATCGGGATGACGAGCATCCCCGCTGCCGCATCCGCCTGCGCCGCCGCCGGCGGGTAATGGCTGGCGATCTCCCGCGTGGCGAGGATGCGCGAGGTGTCGAACCGGTTGAGCGCGCCGATGATGCCCTTCACCACGGCCTCGTCGGGCGTGCTGCCGATCAGCTCGGTATGTGCTGCGGTATGGATGGCGACGCCGTCGCCGGGGATCAGCAGCTGCATCTCCTCGGCGATGCGCTTGAGGCTGCGGCCCAGGGTTTCGTCGGCCGAGACGGCGGAGAGCACCCGCTCATGCGCCGCCCGCGCCTCGGTGTCGTGCCGGGCCGCCTCGGCCCGCTCCAGGCTCTCGATCTGCAGCGAGTAGAGCTGGCCGAACAGCTCCGCCGCGCTGCGCCGCTGGAAGCTCGGCAGCAGCGGCTCCGCATGGTGGCAGGCGATCAGGCCCCACAGCTCCTCGCCGCGCATGATGGAGATCGAGAGCGAGGCGGCGACACCCATGTTGCGCAGATACTCGATATGCACCGGCGAGACGCTGCGCAGCACGGAGGAGGACAGGTCGAGCACCGCCTCGCCCGGCGTCGGCGCCGGCAGCACCGCCACCGGCCGGGCGGCGGCATCGGCGATCAGCCGCAGCCAGTTGCGGCAGTAGAGCGCCCGCGCCTGCTTCGGGATGTCGGAGGCGGGGAAGCGCAGGCCGCGGAAGGAGGCCAGCTGCTCCGCCCTGGCCTCGCCCACCACCTCGCCGCTGCCCTCCGGGTCGAAGCGGTAGATCATCACCCGGTCGAAGCCGAGCACCGCCCGCACCTGCCGCGCCGCGCGGTCATGCATGCCGGCCAGGTCGCGGGCGCGCAGCAGCCGCGACATCATGGCCTTCACCGTGCCGACCGCGTCGAAGCGCGGCTCCGCCGCCGAGGGCTCCGCCTCGATCACCATGATCGGCACCTCGCCTGGCGCGAAATGCACCGCGACGTCATAGGCCGGCCCGCCGGCGACCAGTGGCAGGGCGAACAGCCGGTCGGTCTGGTTCTGCCCCTGCAGCCCCTGCAGCCGCGCGCGGATGTCGTGCAGCGACTGGCGGTCGAGCAGCTGGTCGAGCCGCCGCCCGATCACCGCCTCCGGCGCCAGCTTCAGGTGCTCAGCCACATTCGCCGAGGCGTGGCGCACCGTGCCGTCCGTCGTCGCCGAGAGCAGGAAGCCCCAGGGCTGCACCTGACCGAGCTGGTGGATCGGCTCCCGGTCGCAGCTGGTGAGGTCGAGCGGCACCTCGCCAGCCCGGCTCATCGGCAAGCCTCCCGGCCGGTGGCGTGGCGGTGGCTGCGGCTGGGCGAAGTCAGCGACATGGTCTGCGGTGTGCTCGATACCGGCCCGGCGAGAGAGGTCGTGGTGGCGACATGCCGCGCCGGGTTCGCGAGCATCACCGAGGCGCCGAGGATCGTCATAAGTCGCCGCGCTGTCGATGGGCGCCGCCGTCATCTTGGCGTGTGCCGCTGGGCGTGTCAGCCCGGGGTTGGCCTCACGCCAGTGTCATCCACCGGGCGTCGCCGACGCCTACCGCCTTCACGCGTTGCGGACCGCCGCCAGCGCCGGCTCGCGGTGACAGGGCAGGGGCCCGCGCCTATGGTCCGACCCAGGGATAGGAGACATGCCATGCTCGACGCGCTCGCCAAGCTGCCGCTGAAGGATCCGGAGCTGTTCCGCCAGGCCAATTGCATCGACGGGCAATGGGTCCAGGCCGACAGCGGCAAGACCATCACCGTCCGCAACCCCTCGACCGGCGAGCCGGTCGGCGCCGTCCCCGCCATGGGCGCCGCCGAGACCCGCCGCGCCATCGAGGCGGCGCACCGCGCCCAGCCCGCCTGGCGCGCCATGCTGGCGAAGGAGCGCTCGGCCATCCTCCGCCGCTTCTTCGACCTCATGCTCGAGAACACCGACGACCTCGCCGCCATCATGACCGCCGAGCAGGGCAAGCCGCTGGCGGAGAGCAAGGGCGAGATCGCCTATGCCGCGAGCTTCATCGAGTGGTTCGCCGAGGAGGCGAAGCGCGTCTATGGCGAGACCATCCCGCAGAACGCCAAGGGCCGCCGGATCATCGTAACGAAGGAGCCGATCGGCGTCTTCGCCGCCATCACGCCCTGGAACTTCCCGGCCGCGATGATCACTCGCAAGACCGGCCCGGGCTGGGCCGCCGGCTGCACCGGCGTCATCCGCCCCGCCTCGCAGACGCCCTTCTCGGCGCTCGCGCTCGCGGTGCTGGCCGAGCGCGCCGGCATGCCGCCCGGCGTCTGCAACATCATCACCGGCCCCTCCGGCGAGACCGGCAAGGAGCTGACCGGCAACCCGCTGGTCCGCAAGCTGACCTTCACCGGCTCCACCGATGTCGGCCGCATCCTGCTCCAGCAATGCGCGCCGACCATCAAGAAGACCTCGATGGAACTCGGCGGCAACGCGCCCTTCATCGTCTTCGACGATGCCGATCTCGACGCCGCCGTGCAGGGCGCCATGGCCAGCAAGTACCGCAACACCGGCCAGACCTGCGTCTGCGCCAACCGCATCCTCGTCCAGGATGGCGTCTACGACGCCTTCGCCGGGAAGCTGAAGGCGGCCGTCGAGGCGCTGAAGGTCGGCGACGGCATGGAGCCGGGTGTCACGCAGGGCCCGCTCATCAACGAGGATGCGGTGAAGAAGGTCGAGGAGCATATCGCCGATGCGACCAAGCGCGGCGCCAACATCGTCACGGGCGGCAAGCGCCACGCGCGCGGCGGCAATTTCTTTGAGCCGACCATCCTCGCCAATGTCCCGCACGAGGCGATGATCTTCACCGAGGAGACCTTCGGCCCGGTCGCCCCCCTCTTCCGCTTCAAGACGGAGGAGGAGGCGGTGAAGCTCGCCAACGACACGCCCTTCGGCCTCGCCGCCTATTTCTACGCCCGTGACGTCGGCCGCATCTTCCGCGTGGCGGAGGCGCTGGAGGCCGGCATGATCGGCATCAACGAGGGGCTGATCAGCACCGAGGTCGCGCCCTTCGGCGGCGTGAAGCAGAGCGGCCTCGGCCGCGAGGGCAGCAATCTCGGCATCGAGGAGTATCTCGAGGTGAAGTACCTCGCCCTAGGCGGCATCGGCACCTGAGAGCTCGGCGGCCAGGGACCGGAATTCGGGCTCCGGTCGCGCCGCCAGCCTCGCCGCCATGCCGTTGCGGAACCGCGCCGGGCTGCCCACCGCGGCCCGGCGGAACCAGGCGAGAGCCTCCTCGGTCTCGCCTGCCGAAGCCAGTAGCGTCGCCAAGTTGAACTGCCCGCGGAAATCCCCGCCCTCCGCTGCCCGGCGATAGAGCTTCGCCGCTGCCGCCGGATCCGCCGGCGCCTCCCAACCCTCCTCCAGGAAGCGGCCAAGGATGTTTAGCGCCTTGGCATGCCCCTGCGCCGCCGCCCGCCGGTACCAGTCGAGCGCCGCCCGCCGGTCCGCGGCCGTGCCCGCCCCGCGCCAGAGCATCCCCGCCAGGTTGTACTGCGCCCAATCGTGGCCCGCCTCCGCCGCCGCCCGGTAGCAGGCCAGCGCTGCCGCCTCGTCGATCGCCCCGCCCCAGCCCATCTCATGGCAGCGCCCGAGCATGTTGCGCGCCGCAGGGCTCCCTGCCTCGGCGGCCGCGCGGAACCAGCCCCGCGCCGCCACGGGGTCCTGCCGCACCCCACGGCCGTCCAGCAGGATCTGCCCGTAGAGCAGCTGCGCCTCCAACAGGCCGTAGCGGGCGGCGGCATCGATCCAGCGGGCCGCCTCCCCGGGCGGGCCGGCGAAGGCGGCGGCAAGGGCTTCGGCGCTGGCCTGGCGCAGGGTATCGAGCGGGAGAGGGCGCATGGCCAGACTCTAGCGCAACTGATAGTCATTCGCAATCAGGGGGCTTGTCGCAACCGTCCCGGCATCGCAGGCTGGACGCGCCGGGCCGTGGTCCCCAAATACGGGCAGCCGGTACGGGATGGCGCGCATGAGCAGTTACGACTTCGACCTCTTCGTCATCGGCGGCGGCTCGGCCGGCGTCCGCTGCGCCCGCATCGCCGCCGGCCACGGCGCCCGGGTCGGCGTGGCGGAGGAGCGCTTCTGGGGCGGCACCTGCGTCAATGTCGGCTGCGTGCCGAAGAAGATCATGGTGAACGCCGCCGAGTACGGCCAATGGGCCGAGGACGCCCCCGCCTTCGGCTGGCGGGTCGAGAAGCGCGGCTTCGACCTCGCCGCGCTGAAGGCGCGGCGCGACGCCGAGATCGGCCGCCTCAACGGCATCTACGGCAAGCTCCTCGGCAATGCCGGCGTCACCAGCTTCGACGCCCGCGCCACCTTCATCGACGCCCATACCCTCGATGTCAGCGGCAGGCGGGTCACGGCGGAGCGGATCGTCGTCGCCGTCGGCGGCCATGCGGTGAAGCCCGACATCCCCGGCGCCGAGCTCGGCCTGCTCTCCGACGACGTCTTCGACCTGGCGGCGGTGCCGCGGCGCCTCACCGTCATCGGCGCCGGCTACATCGCCCTCGAATTCGCCTGCGTCTTCGCCGCCTTCGGCGCCGAGGTCGACGTCGTCTACCGCGACACCCTGCCGCTGCGCGGCTTCGACCAGGACATCCGCGAGGCCCTGCCCGAGGCGCTGGAGGCCCAGGGCATCCGCATGCACCCGAACAGCCGCCCCGCGCGCATCGACCACCGCGGCGACCACCTGCGCCTCAGCCTGTTCGGCGGCGAGGGGCTGGAGGCGGATGCCATCCTCTTCGCCACCGGCCGCGTTCCCAACACAAGCGGCCTCAACCTCGCCGCCGCCGGCATCGACACCACCGCCCGCGGCGCCATCGAGGTCGATGCCGAGCACCGCACCACCGCCCCCAACATCTACGCCATCGGCGACGTCACCGACCGCCTCAACCTGACGCCCATGGCGACCGCGGTCGGGCATGCGCTGGCCGACACCCTCTTCGGCAACAACCCCCGCCGCGCCAGCTACGAGAACGTCCCGACCGCCGTCTTCACCTCGCCGCCGATCGGCACGGTCGGGATGACGGAGGCGGATGCCGCGGTGCAGGGCCCGGTCGACATCTACCTCGCCCGCTTCACCCCGATGCGCCACGCCATCAGCGGCCGCCCGGGCCGGCGCGCGCTGATGAAGCTCGTCGTCTGCCAGCGGACGCGGAAGGTCCTCGGCGCCCATATGCTCGGCGAGGATGCGCCGGAGATCATGCAGGGCATCGGCATCGCCGTCACCATGGGCGCGACCAAGGAGGATTTCGACCGCACCATCGGCATCCACCCGACCGCGGCCGAGGAGTTCGTGACGCTCCGCACCCGCACGCGGGAAGCCGGGATCCGTGCGGCGGCGGAATAGGGCGGGCGCCGGCCGCCTGGACCAGAGGCCGGGGCCGTGGCGGTCCTGGGTTCACCTGCCCTTGCGATTCGGCTAGCTTCCCCCTTCGACGTGGGAGAACGCTTAGTATGGTGGCGCGCGGCTGGCATCCCGGCAGTTGGCGGGACATGCCGATCCGGCAGGTGCCGGACTACCCCGATCAGGCGAAGCTGGCCGAGGTCGAGGCGCGGCTCGCCCGCTTCCCCCCGCTCGTCTTCGCCGGCGAGGCCCGGCGCCTCCAGGCCGCGCTGGCCCGTGCGGGCGACGGCCAGGGCTTCGTCCTCCAGGGCGGCGACTGCGCCGAGAGCTTCTCCGAATTCACCGCCAACATCATCCGCGACACCTTCCGCGTACTGCTGCAGATGGCGGTGGTGCTGACCTTCGGCGGCGGCACCCCGGTGGTGAAGCTCGGGCGCATGGCGGGCCAGTTCGCCAAACCCCGCTCTTCGGACACCGAGACGAAGGGCGGGGTCACGCTGCCCTCCTATCGCGGCGACATCATCAACGCGCCGGAATTCACCCCCGAGGCCCGCATCCCTGACCCGTCGCGAATGGAATTCGCCTACCTGCAATCCGCCGGCACGCTGAACCTGCTCCGCGCCTTCGCCACCGGCGGCTATGCGGACCTCCATCAGGTCCATCGCTGGAATCTCGGCTTCGTCGCCCGCAGCCCGCTCGCCGACCGCTACCAGGACCTCGCCTCGCGCATCGACGAGACGCTCGGCTTCATGCAGGCCTGCGGCATGGATGGCCTGCCCCAGGTGCGCGAGACCGACTTCTACACCTCGCACGAAAGCCTGCTGCTGCCCTATGAGCAGGCGCTGACCCGCGTCGATTCCACCACCGGCGACAGCTATGCCTGCTCGGCGCATTTCCTTTGGATCGGCGACCGCACCCGCCAGCCCGACGGCGCGCATGTCGAGTTCCTGCGCGGCGTGAAGAACCCGATCGGCATGAAGGTCGGCCCCAGCATGGACCCGGACGAGCTGGTCCGCCTCACCGAGATCCTGAACCCGGCGAACGAGAAGGGGCGGCTCACCCTCATCTCCCGCATGGGCGCGGACAAGGTGGAATCGAAGCTCCCGCCGCTGCTGCGCGCGGTGAGGCGTGCCGGCCGCAACGTCGTCTGGCTGAGCGACCCGATGCACGGCAACACGACGAGCGTCGGCGCCTACAAGACCCGGCCCTTCGACGCGATCCTCACCGAGGTCCGCCGCTTCTTCGACGCCCATGCCGCCGAGGGCACCCAGCCCGGCGGCGTGCATGTCGAGATGACGGGGCAGGAGGTGACGGAATGCCTCGGCGGCGCCCATCGCCTGTCGGAGGCCGACCTCGCCCTCCGCTACCAGACCTTCTGCGACCCGCGGCTGAATGCCGAGCAGTCGCTGGAGCTCGCCTTCCTCATCGCCGCCGAGCTGAAGGCGCGCCGCGCCCCCGCCATGCCGGCCCAGGCGGCGCAGTAGCGATGGACCAGGCCCCGCTCCGCAGCGCCTCGGACGAGGCCATCGCCGGCCGGACCGATGTCTATTTCAACCGCACCCGGGCCATCGTGCAGCGCTTCGGCGACTGCCGGGTGACCTATGCGGTCTTCCTCCGCCGCCCGGTCGTCAGCGCCCCGCGCCTGATGCTGGACTGGCTGGAGGGCGTGGCGCGCGACCGCGGCACGCAATTCGACATCGAGGTGATGCACCCGGAGGGCACCTGGGTCGGCGCCGGTGACCCGATCCTCTACCTTTCCGGGCCCTTCACCCAGCTCGCCGACCTCGAGACGCTCTACCTGCAGAAGCTGGGCCCGCCCTGCGTCGCCGCGCACAACGCCTACCAGATGTGCCTCGAATTGCCTGGCGTCACCTTCCTCGCCATGGATGCCCGCCACTGCGCCGGCGCCGAGATGCAGGAGATGATGGCCTATGCGGCCGGGGTCGGCAGCGCCGCCGCCCGCAAGGAAGGCGCCCGCGGCTTCGCCGGCAACGCGACGGACAGCACCGCCCACTGGTTCGGCGCCCCGCGCGGCTCCGGCACCATGCCGCATGCGCTGATCGGCTATGCCGGCAGCACCCTCCGCGCCGCCGAGATGTTCCACGAGACCTATCCGGAGGAGAACCTCGCCGTCCTGGTGGATTACTTCGGCCGCGAGGTGACGGACGGGCTGGCCGTCTGCCGCCGCTTCCCCGAGCTCGCCGCCGAGGGCCGCATGGCCGTCCGCCTCGACACCCATGGCGGCCGCTTCCTTGAAGGCCTCGACCCCGCCGAGAGCTATGCCGTGCTGGAGCGCCACGCCCCCGGCGCCATCCGCCGCTACCGCTCGGAGACGGAGCTGCGCCACCTGGTCGGCACCGGCGTTTCGGCCGCTGCCATCTGGCGCATGCGCGAGGCGCTGGACGAGGCCGGCTTCCCCAAGGTGCGCATCGTCGCCTCCTCCGGCTTCGGCGTCGGCAAGTGCCGCGTCATGGCGGAAGCCAAGGCGCCGCTTGACGTCGTCGGAACCGGCAGCTTCATCCCCGACACCTGGTCGGAGACCTACGCGACGGCCGACATCGTCGCCTATGACGGCGTCGCGCGGGTCAAGATCGGTCGCGAATTCCTCCTCCGCCGCAACGGCGAGCGGAAGCGCAACGGCCACAAGCCCACGGGCTGACGCGGCCAGGGCGGCGTCCGCCGGCCTCCCTGCACGGACGCCGCTCCGGCTCGCCGCCTGGCCGGGCGAACCGCCTCTGGCTTAACGCGTCAGCCGCCGCCGCTCCGTCTCGATCTGCCGGCGCTCCTGGTCGATCTGCCGCTGCTGCGCGTCCAACCGCCGGTCCGCCTCATCGAGCTGGCGCATCCGGTCATTCTCGCTGTAGCGCCGGTCCTCGCCGCCATAGCCGGGCCCGCCCGGCCGCTGGTCGTAGCGGGGGTCGTAGCGCGGATCGGTCTGCGCCGGCCCCTGCTGCGCGCCCTGGAGTTCCTGCCAGGCCCGCCCCAGCCGCTCGCCAATATCCTGCGCCATGCCCGGCACCGGGGCCATGCCCATCGCCGCGACGCCGAGCGCCGCCAGAATCGTCTTCCGCATCCGAGGTCTCCTCCTGCCTCTCTCCCGGCAGAAGCGCCCCGCAGCCGCCCCGGTTCAGCCCGGCAACCCGGACGCGCCTGGCGGCGGAGGAGAGGAACATCAGCGGGCGCCGGATGGCATCGGGGCCCGGCAGCATCCCGCCCCCGCTGGAAGCCCGGGCCCCGTCGCGGCACACTCCGGTCGCAACACCAGGGGAGCGCCAGGGGAATGGCACGCATCGGCTTCGTCGGTCTCGGGAATATGGGCGGCCCGATGGCCCGCAACCTGCTGAAGGCCGGCCACGAGGTCGCCGGCTTCGACCTCTCGGCGGAGGCCTTGGCCGGCTTCACCGCCGCCGGCGGCACCGCCTCCGCCAGCGCCGCCGAGGCCGCCACGGGCGCCGCCTTCGTCGTCACCATGCTCCCCGCCGGCCGCCATGTCCGCGAGGCCTGGCTCGGGGCAGGGGGCATGGCCGCCGCCGCCGCCCCCGGCGCCATCCTCGTCGACTGCTCCACCATCGACGTCGCCACCGCCCGCGAGGTCGCCGCCGCCGCCGGCCAGCCGATGCTCGACGCGCCGGTCTCCGGCGGCACCATGGGCGCCGAGGCGGCGACCCTCACGTTCATGGTCGGCGGCCCCGACGACGCCTATGCGGCCGCCACGCCCATCCTCTCCGCCATGGGCCGCACCCTCGTCCATTGCGGCGGCGCCGGCGCTGGCCAGGCGGCCAAGGCCTGCAACAACATGATGCTCGCCGCCAACATGATCGTCACGGCCGAGGCCTTCGTGCTCGCCGAGAAGCTCGGCCTCACCCACCAGGCCTTGTTCGACGTCGCCAGCAAGTCCTCCGGCCAGTCCTGGGCGCTGACCTCCTACTGCCCCGTCCCCGGCCCGGTCCCGGCCAGCCCCGCCAACCGCGGCTATAAGCCCGGATTCGCCACCGCGCTGATGGCGAAGGATCTGGGCCTCGCCCAGGAAGCCGCGGCCACCGCCGGCGCCGTCACCCCGCTTGGCGCCGAGGCCCTGGCCCTCTACCGCCGCTTCCAGGAGGCGGGGCACGGCGATGTCGATTTCTCCGGCATCATCGGCCTGCTGCGCGACCTGACGGAAAGGTGAAAGCCACGCCCGGGCGGCCGTAGCGATTGTCAGGGATTACTCCCGCATCACTGGACCGCGCGTTTGTCCCTGACCGGATCGCCATGACCGCGCCAGCCCCTGTCGGCTTCGCCGCCCGGGCCAGGGCCTTGCTCGACGCAGCCCCCGTGGCAGCCCTCTTCCTCGACCCCGCGACAGGCGAGGCCCTCGCCGGCAATGCGGAGGCCGCCCTGATCCTCGGCTGCACCGCCGAGGGCGTGGCCGAGGCCTGGGCCCATGCCCTCGGCGACGAGGCCGCCCTCCGCCAGCGCCTGCCGCTGGTCGAGGCGACCGAACAGGCCGAGGTCTTCGACGCACGCCTCGCCCGCCCCGCCGGCGCCCCGGAGCCGGTGCTCATCCGCGCCCGCCGCATTGCCGTGGAGGGCAGGGCGGTGCTGTCCATCGGCCTCGTCCCCATCATGCGCCGCAACCGGGCCGAGATGGCCCTCACCGTCGCCAACCGGCGGCTGGACGTGGCGCTGGCCGGCGCCGACCTGGGCGCCTGGGTGTGGGATGCCGCCTCCGGCCTGGTTGAGGTCACGCCGCGCTGGGCCGCCATGCTGGGCCTGCCCCCGCCCGTGCACGGCATGGCGCTCCCGGCCCTCGACGCGTTGATCCACCCGATCGACCTGCCGGCCGCCCGGACCCGCTTCGCAGCGCTCCGCTCCGGACGTGCCGCGCTGTACGAGGTGGATCTCCGGATGCGCCATGCCGACGGCCGCTGGGTCTGGATCCGCTCCCGCGCCCGCGCCCTCGAGCGCGGCGCGGAGGGCCAGGCGCTGGCCATCGCCGGCACGCATCTCGACCTCACCGACCAGCGCCGCGCCGCCGAGGCCCAGGCCGCGAGCGAGCGCGAGGCCCGCCGCCGCCAGCACGACCTCGAATCCCTCTACCGCACCGCCCCGCTCGGCCTCGCCCAGATGGACCCGGAGCTCCGTTTCGTCCGCATCAACGAGGCGCTGGCCGAGATCAACGGCTTCCCCGTCGAGGCCCATCTCGGCCGCCGCTTCTGGGAGTTGGTGCCGGATGTGCGCGAGGCCGCCGAGCCGCTGCTCCGCCGGGTGATCGAGACCGGCGAGCCGATCACCGGCGTCGAGATCAGCGGCGAGACCGCCAAGGCCCCCGGCGTCCAGCGCGATTGGGTCGAGCAATTCTACCCCGTGCGCGACCCCGAGACGGGCGAGGTCACCGGCATCGGCATCGTCTGCGAGGAGGTGACGGAGCGCCGCCGCGCCGACCGCGCCCGCGAGCTGCTGCTGCGCGAGCTGGATCACCGGGTGAAGAACCTCTTCGCCGTCATCTCGGGCCTGGTCAGCTTCACCGCCCGCAGCGCGCCGACGCCAGCCGCCATGCGCAGCGCCCTCACCGGGCGGATCGACGCCCTGGCCCGCGCGCACGACCTGGTGCGCCCGGCGCTCGGCGGCGCGCTGGCGATGGAGCCCGGCGGCACCGGGCTGGAGGCGCTGGCCGAGGCCCTGCTCCACCCGTTCGGCCCCGAGCCCGAGGCGCCGGCCGAGCGGCTGGTCCTGGCCGGCCCGCCCATCCGCCTCGGCCCCACCGCCGCGCCGCCGATCGCGCTCGCCCTGCACGAGATGGCCACCAACGCGGCCAAGTACGGCGCCCTCGCCCGGCCGGACGGGACGGTGACGCTCCGCTGGTCGACGATCCCGCGCGCGGGCCGCAGCGCCGCCCTGCGCCTCGTCTGGGAAGAATCCGGCGGCCCGCCCGCCCCGCAGCCGGAGCGCGACGGCTTCGGCCACCGCCTGGTGACGCAGAGCTCCGCCCAACTCGGCGGCGCCGCCCTGTTCCACTGGTCGCCCACCGGCCTCGCGGTGGAGCTCCTCCTCCCGATCGACCGTCTCTCGGTCTAGGCCGGCTTCCGCGAGCCAGATCGAGCGGAACGCGCTCGAGATCGGACTCCGATCAGATGCCTCCACCCGACCGGAGCTTGCATTAATCCGCGCCGGCGGCGGTCCGTCGCGCCTCGGCGACCTGGTCCTCGACCCAGAGGCTGTGATGCTCGCGCGCGTAGTTGTAGTCGACGCGCCCGGTCGCCATCGCCTCGAAGGCACCCTCCGCGCCGACCGAGCCGATATAGATATGGCCGAGGATCGCCGCTATCATCACCATTGCCATCGCGCCATGCAGCACATGCGCCCATTGCTGGTCGGTGACGTTGTCGAGCAGCCCCGGCGCCATCAGCAGGTAGCCCGAGACCGCCACCAGCACGCCGCCACCGAGCACGAACCAGTAGAGCGCCTTCTGCGCCGCGTTGAACCGCCCCGCCGGCGGATGCCCCTTCGCCATCGGCCCGCCCGCCTTGATCCAGGCGATGTCGACCCGGGCCGGCATGTTGTCCCGCGCCCAGACCACCACCATCGCCATCAGCCCGACGACGAAGGGGAAGGAGAGGAACTGGTGCACCGCCTGCCCCGTCCAGGTCAGCGTGGTGAAGGCCTCCGGCCCGATCACCGGCCTGAGCAGCGCACGCCCGAAGGTGATGTTGAGCCCCGTAAGCCCGAGCAGCACGAAGCTGACCGCGACCATCCAGTGGTTCATCCGCTCGAACAGCCCGTAGCGATGGATGGTCCGCCCCGAGCGCCCGGCATCGATCCGCTGCGGCCCGCGCAGCAGGTAGAGCCCGGCCAGGATGAAGACCGTGCCGAGCAGGATCACGGCGCCCGCGATGGAGAGGATGCGCGTGCGGAAGCCGCGCCAGTCCCGCCCCTGCGGCTGGATGAGGATGCCGGCCGCCTGGTTCGGGATGCTGACCGCGCCGTTGATGACGCCGCCATTCTCCGCATGCTGCGCCTCGAGCGCCGCCGCATCGGTGTCGACCCGCGAGGTGAAGGGCAGCGGCGCCGGGATCGGCTCCACCGCCACGCGCGGCTTCGGCGGGATCGGCGCCGGCCGCGCCCCGCCCGTCTGCGTAGCCGGGTCCGTGGTCGCCGGCTGGTCGGCATTGTTGGTCCCGCCGCGCCCCGCGCCCACTTCCGGCGCCACCGACTGCACCGAGGGGGCGCCGCCTGCCGGCGCGCCCGAACCCTGCTGCGCCATCGCCCCACCGAGCGGGAGCAACAGCAGCAGCGCCATGACGAGCCGCATCATGCCGGCAACTCCTCCCGATAGGCCGTCCGCCACCCCCAGGCGCCGGAGCCGAAGCCCCGCTGCTGCACCCGCTCCTTGTAGATGGAGGCGATGATCTCGCCGTCGCCCGCCAGCAGCGCCTTGGTCGAGCACATCTCGGCGCAAAGCGGCAGCTTGCCCTCGGCGATGCGGTTGCTGCCGTACTGCATATACTCGACGTCGGAATTGTCCTGCTGCGGCCCGCCGGCGCAGTAGGTGCACTTGTCCATCTTGCCGCGCCCGCCGAAATTGCCGACGCGCGGATATTGCGGCGCGCCGAAGGGGCAGGCGTAGAAGCAGTAGCCGCAGCCGATGCACAAATCCTTGTCGTGCAGCACCAGCCCATCCGCCGTGCCGTAGAAGCAGGCGACGGGGCAGACCGCGGCGCAGGGCGCGTCGGTGCAGTGCATGCAGGCCATGGAGATCGAGCGCTCGCCCGGCTTCCCGTCGCCGATGGTGACGACGCGGCGCCGGTTGATGCCCCAGGGCACCTCGTGCTCGTTCTTGCAGGCGGTGACGCAGGCGTTGCACTCGATGCAACGGTCGCTGTCGCAGAGGAATTTCAGCCGAGCCATGGGTCAGGCCGCCTTGATCTGGCAGAGGGTCACCTTGGTTTCCTGCATGAAGGTCACCGGGTCGTAGCCATAGGTGGTCACGGTGTTCGCGCTCTCGCCGAGCACGATCGGGTCAGTCCCCGGCGGGTAGAAGCGCCGCCGGTCCTCGCCCTGCCACCAGCCGCCGAAGTGATAGGGCATGAAGGCGACGCCGCGGCCGACGCGGTCCGTCACCAGCGCCTTCACCCGGATGCGCGCCCCGCTCTCCGGCCCCAGCACCCAGACCCATTGCCCCGGCCCGATGCCGCGCGCCTCTGCATCCGCCGTGTTGATCTCGATGAACATGTCCTGCTGCAGCTCGGCGAGCCAGGGGTTGGACCGCGTCTCCTCGCCGCCGCCCTCGTATTCGACGAGCCGGCCGGAGGTGAGGATGATCGGGAATTCCTTCACCACCTCATGCGAGCGCATCTGCACGCTGAGCCCGAGATGCGGCACCCGGTAGCCGCGCCGGTCGCGCAGCGCCGGGTAGGTCCCATCCGGCGCGATCGCCTTCGGGTCGCCCGCCAGCACCTGCGCCTGCTGCGGCGTCGGGATCAGGTCGAGCCTCGGGGTGTAGATCGGCTCGCGGTGCACCGGCACCGGGTCCGGCAGGTTCCAGGCCACGG
>NZ_JCACHU010000135.1:0-98107 GCF_059504005.1 Belnapia sp.
TCTCCCAGCTACAGCCCGCGCGGCCTAACGGGGTTATTCAGAGCCGACTCAGTAGGCCATCCAGCCGCCATCGACCATCAGGTTCTCCCCGGTGACGTACATCGCGTCATCGGAGGCGAGGAAGAGCGCCGCCCCCGCCACGTCCTCCGGCTTGCCGAGCCGCGGCCAGGGCGTGCGGGCGTGGGAATAGGCGATCATCGCCGGATCGGTGGCCCGCCCTGCCTTCCCCGTCAGGATCTTCCCCGGCGCCACCGCATTGCAGACGATGCCCTGCGCCGCGTAGTCCACCGCGACCTGCCGCGTCAGATAGGCGACTCCCGCCTTCGAGGTGCCATAGGCGATGTCGCCCGGCGAGGCCACCATCCCATGCTGGGAGGAGATGTTGACGATCCGCCCGCGCACCTCGCCGCGCGGCGCCTGCGCCAGCATCGCCCGCACCGCCGCCCGGCTCATCAGGAAGCAGCCGGTGAGGTTCACCGCCAGCACCCGGTCCCACTCCTCCCGCGTGCAGTCGAGCAGCGGCTTGCCCAGGCTGATCGCCGCATCGTTCACCAGCACGTCGAGCCGCCCATGCTGCGCCACGACATGCGCGACCGCCGCCTCGCACTCCGCCTCCACCGACACATCCGTCCGTACATGCTCGATGCCGAGCCACTCATGCGTCGGCTGCCCGCCCTCCCGCACGGTGGTGGTGATGTCGGCGATGACAACCACAGCGCCCTCCGCGACGAAGCGCGCCGCGATGGCCCGCCCGATCCCCGAAGCCCCGCCGGTGACGAGCGCCACCCGATCCTTCAGCCTCATCGCCCGCCTCCGCTGAAGCGTGATCGCCACGGGCCGGAACGGCCCGAGGCGTGAGTCACGCGACCAAGCAACAGGCCAAGCCGTGACCTGTGGCCTTATGGCCGGGGGTCACGGCCTGGCCGCCAGCATCCGCCGCTCCAGCCGCGCCACCACATGGGCGAAGGGCCAGAGCAGCAGGAAGTAGAGCACCGCCGCCGCCATCAGCGGCGTCGGGTTGTAGGTCTGCTCCTGCGCGACGCGCGCGCTCCGCAGCAGTTCCGGCAGCGCGACCATGGCGGCGATGGAGGTCGCCTTCACCAGCTCCAGGCTGTTCGAGGCGAGCGGCGCGATCACCGCCCGCAAGGCCTGCGGCAGCACGACCAGCAGCATGGCCTTCAGGGGCGTGAGGCCGAGCGCCGCCGCTGCCTCCCGCTGCCCATGCGGGATGCTGGCCAGCCCCGCCCGGAAGATCTCGCCGTAATAGCCGGAATTGTTCAGCACCAGCGCCAGCACCACCGCAGCGAAGGCCGGCAGCGTGAGCCCGAGGAAGGGCAGGCCGTAATAGATCAGCACCAGCAGCACCAGCACCGGGAAGGCACGGAACAGGTCGATCCAGCAGAGCAGCCCGATCCGCACCGCGCGGCCCCCGAGCGCGCAGCCGAGCCCCACCAGCAGCCCCGCCGCCAGGCCGAGCGGCAGGGTGACCAAGGCGAGTTTTGCCGTCAGCCAGAGCCCCTGCGCCAGCAACGGCCAGACCTTCACCAGGCTCTCCCAATCCGCGAAATTGTCGATCAGGTCCTGCAGCATCAGCGCGGCACCACCCGCCGCGCCTCCAGCCACCGGCTGGCAACGACCAGCGGCAGGAACAACACCAAGTAGAGCGCCGCGGCGAGCGTCAGCGGCGAGGGGTTGGCCGCGATCGCCATCGCGCTCTGCGCCCGCCCCAATACCTCGGGGAGCGAGACGGCGCTGCCGAGCGCCGTCCCCTTGGTGATGGCGATCGCCCTGTTCGTCAGCAGCGGGATCGCCAGCCTGACCGCCTGCGGCAGGATGACGAGGAAGAAGGCGCCGCGGAAGCGGAAGCCCATCGCATAGGCCGCATCCCACTGCCCGCGCGGCAGCGCCTGGATCGCGCTCCGGAAGATCTCCGCGGCGAAGGCCGAGAGCACCGCCCCCAGCGCCCCGACCGTTGCCCAGAAGGGCGACAGCGTCACCCCCGCATAGGGCAGGCCGAAATAGAGCACGACGATGACGGCGAGCTGCGGCAGCGTCCGGAACAGCTCGACCCAGACGGCGACCGCCTGCCGCACCACCGGCACCCGCGCCGCCAGCGCCACCGCCATCAGCAGCCCGCACCCGATGCCGAGCACCACCGTGGCGACCGCCGCCGCCAGCGTCACCCAGAGCCCCGCCGCGATGTCGGGCCCATAGGTCCCGAGCACCTCGAGGTTGAGGTAGTACTCCGCCAGCCGCTCCATGCAGCGGCTAGCTGCAGCGCGGCGTGTGCGCCGTATCCTCGAAGCCCGGCAGGCCCGGCGGCCCGTAGCCCGGGAAGACCTGCGTCATGGAGGAGCCCGCATCCGGCGGCGCCCCGTACCACTTCTCATGCAGCCGGGCGAGGAAGCCGTCGCCCTTCATGCATTCCAGGATCTCCTCGACCCGGTTGCGGTATTCCCGGCTCTCCGGCCGGAAGGCGATGCCGAAATTCCGCCCTGTATAGTCCTTGAAGGCGACGGTGATCTGCCGGTTCTGGCTCGCCGCATACACCGTCGTCGGGATCTCGTTGATGGCGGCGAAGGCGCGCCGCGTCAGCACCGCCTGCACGCTGTCGGGGAAGGTGTCGTAGCGCTGCACCTCGAAGCCGTATTTCTCGGCATTCGCCGTCGCCCAGGTGTCGCTGATCGTGCCGCGGTTGACCGCGACCGCCCGGCCCTTCAACGCCTCGAGCCCCGCCATGCTGTCGCCGCGCCGGGTGATGAAGCCGTTGCCCGTGGCGAAGAAGGGCTCGGTATAGAGCATCCGCTGCGCCCGCTCCTCGGTGATGTTGAGCGGGTTGGCGGTGAACTCGAAGCGCCTGGCGAAGAGCGCCGCGAAGAGGCCCGAGAAATTCACGTCGACGATCTCGACCCCGGGCCGCCCCAGCCGCCGGGCGATCTCCGTCATCAGGTCGACGCCGAAGCCCTCCGGGCCGTTGGCACCCCGCACCATCCAGGGCGCCACGCCGAAATCCGAGCCGACGACCAGCGGCCGGCCCTGCGGGTGATCCGCCTCCTGCGCCGGGGCGGCGACGGCCAGGGCCAGGAGCGGGGCGGCCAGCATCAGGCGTCTCAGCACGCGGTCTCTCCATCCACCGGGACGCATGCAGCCTTCCGGTGCGGAGCCGATCCGTCAAGCGGTCCTCAGGCGAGGATGTCGGCCGGAGCCTCCCGCCGCAGCCGGTCGCCGAGCATCCGGCCCAGCCGCTCCGCCTCCATCGCCGGACCCTCCGCCGTATGCCGCAGCAGGTAGCTGCCGTCCGGCCGGGCGATGAGGCCGGTCAGATGCACGGTCCCGTCGTCCCGCAGCCGCGCATAGGCCCCGATCGGCGTCCGGCAGGAGCCGTCGAGCGCGCCGAGCAGCGCCCGCTCCGCCGTGGCGACGATCCGCGCCTCCCGGTCCTCGATGGCGGAGAGCAGCTCGTGCAGCTCCACGTCGCGCGCCCGCACCGTCACGCCGACGATGCCCTGGCCCGCCGCCGGCACCACCGCATCGGCATCGAGCACCACGCCCGCCTCGCGCTCGAGGCCCATCCGCTTCAAGCCGGCGAGTGCCAGGAAGGAGGCGGCGAAGTCGCCGTTCCGCACCCGCCCGAGCCGCGTCTGGACATTGCCGCGGATGATCTCGCAGCGCAGGTCCGGCCGCACCGCCAGGATCTGCGACTGCCGCCGGACGGAGGCCGTGCCGATCAGCGCCCCGTGGGGGATGCAGGCCAGCGGGTCCCGCCGGTCAGGCGCGCCGCAGACGGGTCCGAGGATGATCGCATCCCGCGGATCCTCCCGCTGCAGCAGGCAGGCCAGCACGATGCCCGGCGGCAGCTCCGTCTCCAGGTCCTTCAGGCTGTGGACGGCGAAGTCCACCTGCCCATCCAACAGCGCCTCATGGATTTCCTTGGCGAAGAGTCCCTTGCCGCCGATATCGGCGAGGCGCTTGTCCTGCACCCGGTCGCCCTCGGTGCTGATGACATGCTCCTCGAAGGCCTTGGCATCGCGCAGCACCGGGCAGAAGCGGCTGATGATCGAGAGGAAATGCCGCGTCTGCCAAAGCGCGAGCGGGGAGCCGCGCGTGCCCACCTTCAGCGGCAGGGTCTGGCCGCGGGCATGGCGCGGCGCGGTCGGGGCGTCGAGGGAGTGCAGTCGGCTCATGTCAGGGCACTCCGTATCAGGCGCGGGCGAAGCCGAAGAGGTGGGCGAGGTCCTTGAAGAAGATGCGGACATGCGCCATCGGGTCGCGCCGCACCAGCTCCTTGTTCATGTAGGATTCCCAGGTCAGCCGCTGGACATCCTTGTCCTCGCAGATGGCGACGAACTTCTCCCGCCGCTTGTCCGAGGAGTACCAGAAATACTGCATGATCCCGAGGATCCAGAAGACGCGGCCATGCGCCTTCATGAAGCGCTTGCGCGCCAGGCCGAGCGCCCGCGCATCGCCGGTGGCGAGGCAGGCTTCCGCCGCCTCCGCCGCCAGCCGCCCGCCGAGCATGGCGTAGTAGATGCCCTCGCCCGAGGCCGGCGCCACCACGCCCGCCGCATCGCCGGCGAGCACCACGTCGCGCCCGTTGTCCCAGCGCCTGGCCGGCTTCATCGGAATCGGCGCGCCCTCGCGGCGGATGGTCGCCTGGCCTGCCAGCCCCGTCGCCTCGCGCAGCGCGCCGACCGAACCGCGCAGCGAGAAGCCCTTATGGGCCGAGCCGGTGCCGATGCTGGTCGTCTCCCCGTGCGGAAAGATCCAGGAGTAGAAATCCGGCGAGTGCTGCCCCTGGTAGAAGACGTCGCAGCGCTTGGCGTCGAATTTGCCGGTGCCGTCGGCCGGCGATGCGACGATCTCGTGATAGGCGAAGACGCAGGGCACCTTGGCGGCGACCGGGACCTCCTGCTTGGCGACCTTGCTCTTCGCCCCGTCGGCGCCGATCACCAGCCGCGTCCGCACCTGCGCCGTGCTGCCGTCCTTCGCGGTGTACTCGACCACGGCGGTGCCGTCGGCCCCATGGCTGATCCGCTCGAAGCTGCCCGTCGCGCGCTCCGCCCCGTGCTCCGCCGCGCGCTCGCGCAGGAACTCGTCGAAATGCTCGCGGTCCACCATGCCGACGAAGCCGCCATCGATCGGCATGTCCACCTCGCGGGCGGAGGGCGCGATCATCCGCGCCGCGTTCACCCGTGCGACGATGATGCGGTCCGGGATGTCGAAGTCGCGGACCAGCCGCGGCGGGATGGCGCCGCCGCAGGGCTTGATCCGCCCCGCCTTGTCGAGCAGCAGCACGCGCCGCCCTGCCCGCGCCAGGTCATCCGCCGCCGTCGCCCCGGACGGCCCGCCGCCGACCACGACGACATCGAAGTCTCCAGGCTCGTTGGCCATGGTTGGTCCTCCCTTATCCGTTGCGCGAGACGGCGAGGCCGCCCAGGCGAAGCCTTGGGGCCGCGGCGCGGCCGATGCGCGCCGCAAGCAGCCCCGAGGCGAGAAACAGTGCCCCTTCGGCGCAGAACACCGCGCCATAGGCCATGGGTGCCGAGGCGATGAGGCTGCGCGCCAGGTCGCTCGCCCCGGCCCCCGCCAGCCCGCCAAGCCCGAAGGCGATGGCCTGCGCCGCGCCCCACAGCCCCATGCGCATGCCCTCGCGCCCGCTGCGCCCCTGGCCGGCCAGCTGCATCATCGTGGCGATGGCCGCCGCGGCGAAGGCGCCGTTGGCGACGCCGAGCGCGATGTAGGAGGCGCCGAGCGGCCAGGCCGGCCCGACGAAGCCAGCCCCGGCCAGGGCGAAGAGCGCCGCGGCCGAGGCGCCGCAGCCGATCACCGTCCAGGCCTTCAGCGAGCCGAGCCGCCCGCCCGTCAGCGCCACCAGGATCATCCCGCCGAAGACCCCGCCATGCTGCAGCGAGGCAAGCTTCGTCGTCTCCCCGAGCGAGAGGCCGAAGACCACGCCGCCGAAGGGCTCGAGGATCAGGTCCTGCGCGCTGTAGGCCAGCATGGAGACGAAGACGAAGACGGTGAACTGCCGCGCCTGCCGCTCCTCCCAGATCTCCGCCAGCGCGGCGCGGAACCCGCCGCGCGGCGCCGTCGCCGGGGCGGTGCGCGCCGCGGCCGGCTCCATCCCCCAGACCGCCAGCAGCGTCACCAGCATGGCGAGGGCCGAGACCACGGCCGCCACCGCGAGCAGCCGTGCCGGAGAGAAGGGGTCGAGGAACCGCCCCGCCACCGCCGTCGTCACGATGAAGCCGAAGATCATCATCAGCCAGACGATGGTTGCCGCCGGCGCCCGCCGCGCCGGCGCCACCCGCGTCGCCAGCAGCGCCAGCAGCGAGGTGCCGGCCGCGCCGACGCCGAGCCCGATCATCACGAAGGACAGCGCCGCCAGGGCCAGCCCGGCCAGGCGCCACTCCGCCATCAGCCCCGTCGCCAGCGCCGCGCCGATGCCACCCAGCGCCAGCACGCCGACGCCGCCGAGGATCCATGGCGTCCGCCTGCCCCCGGCATCCGAGCCATAGCCCATCGCCGGCCGCATCAGCTGCACCGCGTAGTGCAGCGCGACGAGCAGGCCGGGGATGGTCGCCGGCAGGCCGAGCTCGACCACCATCACCCGGTTGATCGCCGAGGTCGTCAGCACGACGATCGCCCCGAGCGCCGTCTGCACCAGCCCGAGGCGCAGGATGCCAAGCCAGCCGATCACGGCAGCACCGGACGCAGAGCGAAGGCGGCGAAGAGCATCCCGAGCACGTAGAGCGTCGTGCCCGTCCCGTTGTACCAGGGCGCCTTGCCGCGCGGATCGGCCAGCAGCCGCTGCATCAGCCAGAGCTGCACCGCGAGCAGCAGGCCGATGGCCCCCGCCTGCCAGACGCTGCCCCAGGCCAGCAGCAGCGCCACGACGAGGACCTGCGGCACCGCCATCACCACGCAGGCCAGCTGCGCCGCCCGCTCCACGCCGAGCTTCACGGGGAGGGAGCCGACGCCCATGCGCGCATCGCCCTCGACCGACTTGAAGTCGTTCAGCGTCATGATCCCATGCGCGCCGATGCTGTAGAGCGCAGCGATGGCCAGCACGCGCGCATCCGGCGCCGCCGCCCCCAGCACCGCCGCCCCGGTGATCCAGGGCAGGCCCTCGTAGCAGGCGCCGCAGGCGGCGTTACCCCACCAGCCATTCGTCTTCAGCCGCAGCGGCGGCGCGCTGTAGGCCCAGGCCAGCGCCAGCCCCAGCACCGTCGCGGCGAAGCCCCAGGGCCCGAGCACCGTCGCCACGACGAGCGAGACGAGCGTCCAGCCTATGGCGATATAGAGCCCCCAGCGCCCCGGGATGCGCCCGGAGGGGATCGGCCGCCCCGGCTCGTTGATCGCATCCACATGCCGGTCGAACCAGTCGTTGATCGCCTGGCTCGTGCCGCAGACCAGCGGCCCGGTCAGCAGCAGCCCCGCCGCGATCACGTGCCACCGCCCCGCGCCGCCGACGCCCGAGGAGATCACGCCGCAGGAGAAGGCCCACATCGGCGCGAACCAGGTGATCGGCTTCAGCAGCTCGAGGCAGGCGGCGGGGTCGAGGCGGAGGGCGCGGTCGCTCATGCGGTCATCCCATCTCGCCATTCTCGGCCGGCAGGTCGCCGAGGCCGTAGCGCCGGAGCTTCACATAGAGGCTCTGCCGGCTGAGCCCGAGCATCTCGGCCGCCGAGGCGCGGTTGTCGCCCGTCAGCTCGAGCGCCGCCTCGATGCAGAGCCGCTCGATCACATCCGTCGCCTCGCGCACCAGGTCCTTCAGCGGCACCTGCCCGATCAGCTCGGTCAGCTGCTCGACGGAACGCGGTGCCCGCCCGGCCGCCCGCGCCGGCAGCGCCACGCGGGTGCCGATGTCGCGGATGGCGAAGCCGAAGCACGGCCCCGTGCCGTTCATCACCGAGACGGCGGAGATCTCCACATCCACCGTCGCGCCATACTCGCCGCGCATGGTCGTGGCGAAGAGCCGCACCGGCCCGCGCTGGCGGAGATTGGCGGTCAGCACCTCCATCTCGACGCCCGGCTGGCCGAGCCAGCGCTCCAGCGGCTGCCCCACCGCCTGGTCCTCGGCACCGAGCTGCGCCATCTCGACGAAGGCGGCATTGGCGGTGATGATGCGCCCATCCTGCTCGGTGACGACGAAGGCATCCGGCACGCTCTCGACCAGCCGCAGCATCTTCGACTTGGCGCGCGGCAGCAGCACCGCCCCCGCCTCGCCCTGCGGATAGGTCAGCCGCACCAGGACGAGGCTCGCATTCTCCTGGCGGAAGGGCGTGGCGGAGACCAGCACCTCCCGTCCATCCTCCTGCAGCGTCGCTTGCACGTCCTCCGCACGTCCGGTCGCGCGCATCCCCGCCAGCACGAGCTGGATGCGCTCCCGCCCCCGCTCGGCGAAGATGTCGAGGAAGACCCGCACCGCGCCGCGCTTGCCGCCGCGGCCGAGCAGCTGGTCCGCCGCGCGGTTCGCCTCCAGCACCGCGAGGGTCGACGCATCGAGGATCAGCACCGGCTCCGTCCAGAGCTGGAACAGCATGCGGTAGCGCGTCTCGGCGTGGCGCAGCCGCGCATAGTCGCGGTCGATCGACTGCTGCGCCTCCACCAGCCGCTGCTGCAGGACGGAGAGCGGCCTGAGGTCGCGCCCGAAGGCGACCACGCGCCCGCCCTCGCCGACGCGGACCGTCGAGAACAGGATCGGCACCGAGCCGTCGCGCTCGGTGCCCTGGTTGATGTGCCGCCAGCGCGGCAGGGCGCGCTCGGCGACATCCTTCAGCATGGCCTCCACCTTCGGCCGGCTGTCCTCCGCCACGGTGTCGACCCAGCGGCGCCCGAGCCAGCTTTCCTCGCCCTCCATGTCGCCGGCCAGGTCCTCGCTGTTGAAGGCCACGTCCCGGATCACGCCACGCTCATCGATGATGAGGGCAATATCGGCCGCTGCGGTGATCAGGATCGCTGCGGCTTCGGCATCGAGGTTGCCGAGCGATGTCTTCGGGGCCTTGAACGCCTTCACGGGCCTGAGAGTCCTTTGTCTAGAGGGGCCGCGTCCTCCCTGACATCCTGGCCGGACCTCGCCTCAGCCACGTTGGGCCAACATGCGGATGACCCGCGCCGCCTGGGCCGGCGCAGCCCTCGCATCGGCCGCCATCGCATCGGCGCCGACCAGCGGCGCCTGGCCCGGATTCAGGGTGAAGGCGGGGCCGCCCACCATCACCCCCATGTTGCGGTTGCGCGCGGCCTGACGCGTCTTGCGAATCGTCGTCGCCACCATGTCCATGCGCTCGGACGCGCCAGAGGTAAGCCCCAGCATGTCGACATGCTCCCGCCGCAGCAGGCCGGTAAGGTCGACGATGCTGCGGACCGGCACGACCAGCGCATGCCAGCCGGCGCGGCGGAAGAAATCCGCCACCATCTCGAGGCCGAAGATGTGCTGCTCGCCCGGCACCGGCGCCAGCAGGATGCTCGGCGCGCCCGGGCGCAGCGGCAAGGCATCCTGCATGAGCCGCGGCACCATCGCCTCGCGGATTCGCCTGAGGTGGAGCACGCCGAGCGTGACAGTGGCGAAGTCGCAGACGTCATCCTCCCACCACTGGCCGAGCAGGCGCGCCGCCGGCGCCAGCAGGTCGAGGCAGATGTCCTCCGCCGGCATCCCGCCGCGCTGCAGCGCATCGGCATAGGCGCTGGCGGAGATGCCGTCATGCCGGAGCAGCATGGCCGCGAGCGCATCCACCGGCCCGGTCCCGGCGAGGGCTAGGCCCGGCATCCGGGCGGCCTGGGCGAGGTGGAGCCTTGGGATGACGTCATCGGCCAGCGCATTTCCAAAACGGGGGGAGTCCCCGGGCCGCCCCAGGGCCGCGACGGCGGGCGAGGGCGCCGGGCCGGCTTCCGCCAGAGCCTGAGCCAGGTTCCGGCTGGAGCCGGAGGGTCGTCCCATGGCGGCCATTGCTTGTCTCCCGCCCGGATATATCGGCCCGGCTTCCGATCGCTGTCAATCTGTCTTTACGTCAATCGTGCTTGACACTCCGAAGGACGCAGCCCTAGCCTCCCCTGACTGAATGTCACGCAACGGGAGGCAACTGGTCCAAGGCGAATAGCAAAAGCGGCGCAGTATTTTTCCCTGAAATGCGTCACCGCCCGCGCCAATCGTCCTCGGCCGGTTCCTCAGCGGGCCTTCTGGGCAGAGGGTTGTCAAGCAATGTTTACAATGGGCGTCGTGACACGAATCATCGCTTCCATCGATGCCTGCCCTTGGGGCACCGCATCCGGCCGGCAGGCAGCCCGCACGCGCCGCCCAGCCCTCTACACCATGGAAGAGCGGCGGCGCCGCGACGCCACCGGCTGGACCCTGGTGCAGGGCATCCTCGCCCCCGTGCAGTTCCTCGTCTTCCTCGTCAGCCTCGGCCTGGTGCTGAACTACCTGGCGACCGGCGAGGGCTACGAGGCCGCGACCCTCTCCATCCTGGCGAAGACGGTCGTGCTCTACGCCATCATGGTCACCGGATCGATCTGGGAGAAGGTCGTCTTCGGCCGCTACCTGTTCGCCCGCGCCTTCTTCTGGGAGGACGTGTTCAGCATGCTCGTCCTCGCGCTGCACACGGCCTATCTCGTGGCGCTGGCCGCCGGGATCGGCAGTGCGCATGAGCTGATGCTGCTGGCCCTCGCCGCCTACGCCTCCTACGTCATCAACGCCGCGCAATTCCTCCTCAAGCTGCGGGCCGCCCGCCGCGACGAAGCGGCCTGGCCCGCCGCCATGGGCTATTCCAAGTGAGCGGCGCCGCGCTTGCCCGCACCCCTGCCTCGGGGGCCGGCTGCACCGAGGCACCGGTGCTGCGGGAGCGCGGCCAACGCGAGGTCTTCTGCGGCCTCACCGGCATCATCTGGCTGCACCGCAAGATTCAGGATGCCTTCTTCCTCATCGTCGGCTCCCGCACCTGCGCCCACCTCATGCAATCCGCCGCCGGCGTCATGATCTTCGCCGAGCCGCGCTTCGCCACCGCCATCATCGAGGAGCGCGACCTCGCCGGCATGGCCGACGCGAATGAGGAGCTCGACCGCGTGGTCGGCCAGCTTCTTGCCCGCCGCCCGGAGATCCGCCTCCTTTTCCTCGTCGGCTCCTGCCCGTCCGAAGTCATCAAGCTCGACCTCTCCCGCGCCGCCGCCCGCCTGAATACTCAGCATTCGCCCGGCGTCCGCGTGCTGAACTACTCCGGCAGCGGCATCGAGACGACCTTCACCCAGGGCGAGGATGCCTGCCTCGCCGCCCTCGTCCCCGAGATGCGCGCCGACCCGGCGCCCGGCCTCCTCGTCGTCGGCGCCTTGGCCGAGGTGGTCGAGGACCAGATGCGCCGGCATTTCGATGCGCTCGGTATCGGCCCCGTCTTCTTCCTGCCGCCGCGCCGCGCCGCCGACCTGCCCGGCATCGGCCCCGGCACGCGCTTCCTCCTCGCCCAGCCCTTCCTCGCCGAGACGGCGCGGCTGCTCGAGTCGCGCGGCGCCCACCGCCTCGCCGCGCCCTTTCCGCTCGGTGCCGAGGGCACCACCGCCTGGCTCCGCGCGGCGGCCGAGGCCTGGGGCGTCCCCGCCGGCCGCTTCCGCGAGGTCACGGCGATCGGCGAGCAGCGCGCCCGCACCGCCATCGCCCGCCACCGCGACCAACTCGCGGGGCGCAGAATTTTCTTCTTCCCCGACAGCCAGCTCGAGGTTCCGCTCGCCCGCTTCCTGTCGCGCGAGCTGGACATGCAACCGGTCGAGATCGGTACGCCCTACCTCCACCGCCAGCATCTGGCCGAGGAACTCGCCCTGCTCCCCGCCGATGCCGCGCTGAGCGAGGGCGGCGATGTCGACCGCCAGCTCGACCGCTGCCGCGCCGCCCGACCCGACTTGGTCGTCTGCGGCCTCGGCCTCGCCAATCCGCTGGAGGCGGAGGGCTTCACCACGAAATGGTCCATCGAGTTGGTTTTCACCCCGATCCAGGGCTACGACCAGGCCGGCGACCTCGCGGAGCTCTTCGCCCGGCCTCTCCACCGCCGCACGCGGCTGAAGGTGTAGCGCCATGCAGCTCGCGATCTGGACCTATGAGGGGCCCCCGCATATCGGCGCGATGCGCGTCGCCACCGGCATGCAGGGCCTGCACTACGTTCTGCACGCGCCGCAGGGCGACACCTATGCCGACCTGCTCTTCACCATGATCGAGCGGCGCGGCGCCCGCCCGCCCGTGACCTACACCACCTTCCAGGCGCGCGACCTCGGCGGCGACACCGCCGAGCTGTTCAAGTCCGCCGCCCGCGACGCCTTCCGCCGCCACCAGCCCCAGGCGATGATCGTCGGCGCCTCCTGCACCGCTGAGCTGATCCAGGACGACCCGGGCGGCCTCGCCCGCGCCCTCGACCTGCCGGTCCCCGTCATCGCGCTGGAGCTGCCGAGCTACCAGAAGAAGGAGAATTGGGGCGCCGCCGAGACCTTCTACCGCCTGGTCCGCGGCCTCTGCGCGCCGCCGGCACCGCGCCCCACGGGCCGCGCGCCGAGCTGCAACATCCTCGGCCCCACCGCCCTCGGCTTCCGCCACCGCGACGACGTCCGCGAGATCACTGGCTTGCTGACGCGCATGGGCATCGCGATCAACGTCACCGCCCCGCTCGGCGCGACGCCGGCCGATCTCACCCGCCTCGGCGAGGCCGATTTCAACGTGGTGCTCTACCCGGAGATCGCCGCCCCCGCCGCCGCATGGCTCACCCGCACCCATGGGCAGCCGGCGACCAAGACCATCCCCATCGGCCTCAACGCGACTCGCGAGTTCGTCGCCGAGGTCGCCGGCCTCGCCGGCCTCGATCCCGCGCCGATCCTCGCCGCGGAATCCGCCCGCTCCGCCTGGTATTCCCGCTCGGTCGACTCGAACTACCTGACCGGCAAGCGCGTCTTCGTCTTCGGCGACGCGACCCATGCGCTGGCCGCTGCCCGCGTGGCGACCGAGGAGCTCGGCTTCACCCTGGTCGGCCTCGGCAGCTACAGCCGCGAGCAGGCCCGCGAGCTGCGCGACGCCGCCAAGGCCCACGGCATCGAGGCGACCATCTCCGATGACTATCTCGCCGTCGAGGCCGCCATCCAGGCGGCGCAACCCGAGCTGATCCTCGGCACGCAGATGGAGCGCCACACGGCCAAGCGCCTTGGCGTCCCCTGCGCCGTCATCTCCGCACCCGTCCATGTCCAGGACTATCCAGCGCGCTACTCGCCGCAGATGGGCTTCGAGGGCGCCAACGTCCTCTTCGACACCTGGGTCCACCCGCTGATGATGGGCCTCGAGGAGCATCTGCTCGGCATGTTCCGCGAGGATTTCGAGTTCCAGGCGGACTCGGCCCCCTCGCATCTCGGCGCTGGCGCGGCCACCGCGCCAGCGGTGGCCACCGTCCCGGCAACCCTCGCCTGGGCGACCGAGGCCGAGCGGGAACTCGGCAAGATTCCCTTCTTCGTCCGCGGCAAGGCCCGTCGGAACACGGAGCGCTTCGCTACGGAACGCGGCATCGGCACAATCACCATCGAGACCCTCTACGATGCCAAAGCCCATTTCGCCCGTTAGCGCCGTGCCCGTCCGGGTGGTGGTCGTCACCATGGACAGCCACCTGTCCGGCGCGGTGATGCATGCGGTGACGGCGCTGCGGCGCGAGCTTCCCGGCTTGCAGCTTGTGGTCCACGCCGCCGACCAATGGGGCTCGGACGAGGTGGCGCTCGCCGCCTGCCACGCCGACATCGCCCGCGGCGACATCATCGTCGCCTCGATGCTCTTCCTCGAGGACCATATCCGCGCCGTCCTCCCCGCCTTGGCTGCGCGGCGCGAGAGCTGCGACGCCATGCTCGGCCTGCTCTCCGCCGGCGAGGTGATGCGCCTCACCCGCATCGGCCGCTTCCGCATGGATGCCGAGGCGACGGGCATGATGGGCATGCTCAAGCGCCTGCGCGGCAACCGCAAGCCCGGCGGGCAGAGCAGCGGTAAGGACCAGATGAAGATGCTGCGGCAGCTGCCGCGGCTGTTGCGCTTCGTCCCCGGCACGGCGCAGGACGTGCGCGCCTACTTCCTCGCCCTGCAATACTGGCTCGCCGGCTCGGAAGAGAACCTGGCGAACATGATCCGCCTGCTGGTCGGCCGCTACGCGACGGGGCCCCGCCAGCAGGCCCCGGGCCGCCTGCAACCCGCTGCGCCGCCCATCGAGTATCCCGAGGTCGGCCTCTACCACCCGCGCGCCGCCGCCCGCATCACCGAGCGCGCCGAGGACCTGCCGGCCGCCGGCAGCGCCGGCACCGTCGGCCTGCTGATCCTCCGCTCCTATGTGCTGGCCAACAACGCCGCCCACTACGATGGCGTCATCAACGCGCTCGAAGCCCGCGGCCTCCGCGTCATCCCCGCCTTTGCCAGCGGTCTCGACTCGCGTCCGGCGATCGAGCGCTACTTCCTGAAGGATGGCGTCGCCTGCATCGACGCGCTGGTCTCGCTCACCGGCTTCTCCCTGGTCGGCGGCCCCGCCTACAACGACGCCCGCGCCGCCGAGGCGATCCTGGCCCAGCTCGACATCCCCTACATCGCCTCCCATCCGCTGGAATTCCAGACGATGGAGCAGTGGCAGGCCGACACCCGCGGCCTGCTGCCGGTCGAGGCGACGATGATGGTCGCCCTGCCGGAGCTCGACGGCGGCATCTGGCCGATGACCTTCGGCGGCCGCTCCAGCGCCTCCGACGGCGAGACCTCGCACGAGATGGCCGCCCACCCCGAGCGCGCGGCCATGCTCGCCGCCCGCGTCGCCAAGCTCGTCGCGCTGCGGCGGGAGGAGCGGGCGGCGCGCAAGCTCGCCATCATCCTCTTCAACTTCCCACCGAACAGCGGGGCGACCGGCACCGCCGCCTATCTCGGCGTCTTCGCCTCGCTCCACCACACGCTGGTTGGCCTGCGCGAGGCCGGCTACACGCTCGACGTCCCGGCGACGGTCGACGAGCTGCGCAGCATGATCCTCGACGGCAACCGCGCCCGCCATGGCACGGATGCCAATGTCGCGCTGCGCGTCCCGACCGAGGACATCCTCCGCCGCGAGACCTACCTTCCGGAGATCGAGGCGCAATGGGGCCCGGCGCCGGGCCGGCTGCAGACCGATGGCAGCGGCATCCTGGTGCTCGGCCTCCAGCTCGGCAACGTCTTCATCGGCGTCCAGCCCGCCTTCGGCTATGAGGGCGACCCGATGCGCCTGCTCTTCGAGCACGGCTTCGCCCCGACCCATGCCTTCAGCACCTTCTACCGCTGGATTCGCAACGACTTCGCCGCCCATGCCGTGCTGCATTTCGGCACCCATGGCGCGCTGGAGTTCATGCCTGGCAAGCAGGCTGGCATGTCGGGCGAGTGCTGGCCCGACCGGCTGATCGGCGACCTGCCGAATTTCTATTTCTATGCCAGCAACAACCCCTCCGAAGGCACGATCGCCAAGCGCCGCGCCGGCGCCGCGCTGATCAGCTATCTGAGCCCGCCCGTCGCCCATGCCGGCCTCTACCGCGGCCTGCTCGACCTGAAGGCCTCGATCGACCGCTGGCGCGCACTCGAGCCGGGCAGCGACCCGGAGCAGCAGGCGAGCCTCGCCACGCTGATCCAGGCCCAGGCCGCCGCCGTCGACCTCGCCGCCGCCGAGCCCGCCTGGGACGACGCCGATGCGACGATCCTTGCCCTCGGCCGCGAGTTGCTGGCGCTGGAGGAGACGCTGATCCCCTACGGCCTCCACGTCATCGGCGAGCCGCCTAAGGCCGAGGACCGCGCCGCCATGCTCGACGCCGCCGGCGTCACCGAGCCCGAGCGCCGCGCCCATCTCGACGCCCTGCTGGCCGAAGACCACGAGATCCCCGCCCTCATCCACGCGCTGGATGCCGGCTACCTCCACCCCGCCCCGGGCGGCGACCTGCTCCGCACGACGGAGGTGCTGCCCACCGGCCGCAACCTGCACGGCTTCGACCCCTTCCGCATCCCGAGCGCCTTCGCCGTGCAGGATGGCGCCCGCCAGGCCGACCGCCTGCTGGCCCGCCATGCCGCCGATGGCAACCGGCTGCCCGAGACCGTCGCCATCGTCCTCTGGGGTACCGACAACCTGAAGACCGAGGGCGGCCCGATCGCCCAGGCGCTCTGGTTGATGGGCACCGCCCCGCGCTTCGACAGCTACGGCCGCCTCTGCGGCGCCCAGCTTCTGCCGCTGGAGACGCTCGGCCGCCCGCGCATCGACGTCGTCGTCACCCTCTCCGGCATCTTCCGCGACCTGCTGCCGCTGCAGACCCGCCTGCTCGCCGAGGCCGCCTTGCTCGCCGCCGAGGCGGAGGAAGCGCCCTCCCGCAACTTCATCCGCAAGCATGCCCTGGCCTTCCAGGCGGCGCATGGCGGGTCGATGGCCGAGGCCGCACTCCGCGTCTTCGGCAATGCCGACGGCGCCTATGGCGCCAATGTCAACCAGCTCGTCGGCAACGGTGCCTGGACCAACGAGGACGAACTCGCCGACGCCTATGAGCGCCGCAAGGGCTTCGCCTATGGCGTCAACGGCAAGCCCGTCCGCCACGCCGCCGTCCTGGCGCATGTCCTTTCCAGCGTCGAGGTCACCTACCAGAACCTCGATTCGGTCGAGCTCGGCGTCACCACCGTCGACCATTACTTCGACACGCTCGGCGGCATCAGCCGCGCGGTGAAGCGGGCGCGCGGCAGCAGCGCCTCCATCTATATCGGCGACCAGACCCGCGGCGACGGCGCCGTCCGCACCCTCTCCGAGCAGGTCGCGCTTGAGACCCGCACCCGTGCCCTCAACCCGAAATGGTACGAGGCCCTGCTCTCCCATGGCTATGAGGGCGTCCGCCAGATCGAGGCGCAGGTCACGAACACCCTCGGCTGGTCGGCGACGACCGGCGAGGTCGACCCTTGGGTCTATCAGAAGCTCACCGAAACCTTCGTGCTGGACGCCGCGATGCGCGAGCGCCTGGCCGCCCTCAACCCAACCGCCTCGGCGAAGATCGCCAACCGCCTGCTGGAAGCGCATGAGCGCCACTACTGGTCGCCCGATCAGTCCGTGCTCGACGCCCTGCGCCAGGCCGGGGAGGAGCTGGAGGACCGGCTCGAGGGCATCACCGTGGAGATGGCTGCATGAGAATCGAGACGCCGCACGCCGCCCTCCACCGCCGACCCATGCCCGCCCGCATGGACGGGGAGGGGAGCCTGCAGGTCCATCTGGACCCGAACATGACCATCGGCAGCGCCAAGGTCTTCTCGGTCTACGGCAAGGGCGGCATCGGCAAGAGCACGACCAGCTCCAACCTCTCCGTCGCTTTCTCGAAGCTCGGCAAGCGCGTCCTGCAGATCGGCTGCGACCCGAAGCACGACAGCACCTTCACCCTGACCAAGAGCCTGATCCCGACGGTGATCGACGTCCTCGAGACGGTCGATTTCCACTCCGAGGAGCTGCGCCCCGAGGATTTCGTCTTCGAGGGCTATAACGGCGTCATGTGCGTCGAGGCGGGCGGCCCCCCGGCCGGCACCGGCTGCGGCGGCTATGTCGTCGGCCAGACGGTGAAGCTGCTGAAGGAGCACCGCCTGCTGGAGGACACCGACGTGGTGATCTTCGACGTGCTCGGCGACGTGGTCTGCGGCGGCTTCGCCGCGCCGCTCCAGCATGCCGACCGCGGCATCATCGTCGCCGCCAACGACTTCGACAGCATCTTCGCCATGAACCGCATCGTCGCCGCCATCAAGGCGAAGTCGAAGAATTACGACGTCCGGCTCGGCGGCGTCATCGTCAACCGCAGCGCGGCGACCGACCAGATCGACAAGTTCAACGCCGCGACGGGGATGCAGACGCTGGCGCATTTTCCCGACCTCGACGTCATCCGCCGCTCGCGCCTGAAGAAGTCCACCCTCTTCGAAATGGACCCGACGCCGGAGCTGGTGGCGGTGCAGGAGGAATATCTCCGCCTCGCCGCCAACCTGTGGGCCGGGACCGCAGCGCTTACCGCCTCCCCCATGAAGGACCGCGACATATTCGACCTGCTGGGATTCGACTGATGCCGAGCAGCACCTACTCCGCCCGCCGCGGCGAGCTCGAGACCTATTTCGACCGCACCGCGGTCGAGGCCTGGAAGCGCCTCACCTCCACCGCCCCGGTCGGCCGCGTCCGCGCGACCGTCCGCGCCGGCCGCGACGCGATGCGCGCCACGTTGCTCTCCTGCCTGCCGGATGACCTTACCGGCCGCCGGGTGCTGGATGCCGGCTGCGGCACCGGGGCGCTCGCGGTCGAGGCCGCCCGGCGCGGTGCCCATGTCACCGCCATCGACCTCTCGCCGACCCTCGTCGCGCTCGCCGCCGAGCGCGCCAGCGGCGACTACGGCGCCGGCCATGTCGATTTCCGCACCGGCGACATGCAGGACCCGGCGCTCGGCGAGTTCGACCACGTCGTCGCCATGGACAGCCTGATCCACTACAAGGCGCCCGACGTCGTGGCGGTTCTCGCCGGCCTCGCCGCCCGCACGCGGCACTCGATTCTGCTCACCTTCGCGCCGCGCACCCCGCTGCTGGCGACGATGCACGCCATCGGCCAGTTCTTCCCGCGCGGCGACCGCTCTCCCGCCATCGAGCCCGTCGCCGAGCGCCGCCTCGCCCAGCTGGTCGCCGCCGGCCTCCCCGGCTGGCAGACCGGGCGCACGCGGCGCATCAACGCGGGCTTCTACATCTCCCAGGCCCTGGAGGTGAACCGCGCATGAGCCGCATGGCGCGCGCCTGGACCAAGCTGGGCCCCGAGTTCCTCCCCTTCGCCGATGCCGCGACCGCCGAGCTGCCGCTCGGCCGCCTGCTGCGCCTCTCGCTTTTCCAGGTCTCGGTCGGCATGTGCTCCGTGCTGCTGATCGGCACGCTGAATCGGGTGATGATCGTGGAGCTCGGCGTCTCTGCCTGGCTGGTGGCGACGATGGTCTCGCTGCCGCTGCTCTTCGCCCCGTTCCGCGCGCTGGTCGGCCATCGGTCCGACAATCACCGCTCCGCACTCGGCTGGCGCCGCGTGCCCTATATCTGGATGGGCACGCTGCTGCAGTTCGGCGGGCTGGCGATCATGCCCTTCGCGCTGATCCTGCTCTCGGGCGACAGCCACGCCCCGCCCATCGTCGCCCATATCGGCGCCGCCATGGCCTTCCTGCTGGTCGGCGCCGGCCTTCACACCACACAGACCGTGGGCCTCGCCCTTGCCACCGACCTCGCTCCGCCCGAATCCCAACCCCGCGTCGTCGCCTTGCTCTCGCTGATGCTGCTCCTCGGCATGCTGGTCAGCGCCGTCGGCTTCGGCGCCTTGCTCCAGCATTTCAGCCAGCTCCGCCTGATCCAGGTGATCCAGGGCGCCGCGCTGGCGACCATGGTGCTGAACTGCATCGCCCTCTGGAAGCAGGAGCCGCGCGACCCGGGCCGTACCCGCGTCAGCCGCCCGCAGCCCGGCTTTCTGGAGTCCTGGCGCCGCCTCCGCGGCGAGGGCCGCTGGACGCGGCGCCTCGCCGCCATCGGCCTCGGCTCCGCCGCCTTCAGCATGCAGGACATCCTGCTTGAGCCCTATGGCGGCCAGATCCTCGGCCTCTCCGTCGCGGCGACGACGACGCTGACCGCGCTCTTCGCGGGCGGCGGCATCGCCGGCTTCGCCATGGCCGCCCGTGGCCTCGGCCGCGGCTTCGACCCGCACCGCCTCGCCGGCTTCGGCGCGCTGGCCGGCGCGACGGGCTTCGCCGCCGTCATCTTCGCGGCACCCCTCGACAGCCCGATCATCTTCGGCCTCGGCACGGTGGCGATCGGCCTCGGCAGCGGCCTCTTCACCGTCGGCACGCTGACCGCCTGCATGGACCTCGCCCGCAGCGGCCAGGCTGGCCTCGCGCTCGGGGCCTGGGGCGCGGTGCAGGCCAGCTGCGCGGGCGCCGCCGTCGCCATGGGCGGCGTGCTGCGCGACGTCGTTTCCGACCTCGCCCTGCGCGGCGCGTTCGGCCCCACCCTCACCGGCGCCGCCACCGGCTACGGCGCCGTCTACCTGTTCGAGATCATCCTGCTGTTCGCCACCATCGCCGTCATCGGGCCGCTCGTCAGCATCGTCCGGCCGCAGCCCGCAACCTCGCTCGGCCTCGCCGGGTCCCCGAGCTAACGCCCGAGCTAACGAAGGAACGCCGTCATGCAAACCGGTGCCATCACCAGCTACATCGACGTGGCGCAGGTCGCGCTCTACGTCTTCTGGTTCTTCTTCGCCGGCCTCATCCTCTATCTCCACCGGGAGGACAAGCGCGAGGGCTACCCGCTCGAGAACGAACGGTCGCCCTACGTGACGGTGCAGGGCTTCCCGGCGATCCCGGCGCCGAAGGCCCTCAAGCTCGCGCATGAGGGCCACCGGATCCCGCGCCCGCAGGAGCGGAATCTCGATGGCCTCCTCATCCCGACGGCCGCCTGGCCCGGCGCGCCGATGCAGCCGCTCGGCGACCCGATGCAGGACGGCGTCGGCCCCGCTTCCTACGCGCTCCGTGCCGAGGTGCCGGACGTCACCTTCGACGAGCAGCTGCCGAAGATCGTCCCGCTCCGCGCCGCGACCGGCTACTACCTCGCAGCGCAGGACCCCGACCCGCGCGGCTACCAGGTCGTCACCGCCGATGGCCGCATCGCCGGCACGGTGGTCGACTGCTGGGTCGACCGCTCAGAGACGGTGGTCCGCTACCTCGAGGCCGATGCGGAGGGCTCCGCCGGCGCCCGCCGCGTCGTCTTCCCGATGGCGCTCGCCCGTGTCGATCCGAAGCGCCGCATCGTCAAGGTCGTCTCCGTCCTCTCGAACCAGTTCGTCGAGGCACCGATGCTGAAGGATGCCGACACGATCACGCTGCGCGAGGAGGACCGCATCAGCGGCTACTTCGCCGGCGGCCACATGTATGCGACGCCGCAGCGCCTCGGCCCACTCATCTGAGGGAGACCACGACCGTGCAGGAACACGAGCTTGAGCCGGTCTGGGGGCTGCCCCAGCGGCCACCCGCCGACGAGACCATCCTGTGGCAGGGCGCGCCCGACTGGCGCACCTATGCCCGGCGCGGCCTGCATCTTCGCGGCCTTGCGCTCTACTTCTCGCTGCTGCTCGGCGCCCGCTGCGCCGCCTCGCTGATGGATGGCGCGAGCCTGCCTGTCGCGCTGCGCGACGCCGCCTGGTTCCTGCCGCTGGCCGCGACAGCATTGGGGCTGGCCCTGCTGCTCGCCGTGCTGGTGGCGCGCACCAGCGTCTATACCATCACCAGCCGGCGGATCGTCTTTCGCATCGGCATCGCATTGTCGATGACGGTGAACATCCCCTTCGCCGCCATCGAGGCCGCGGCACTGCGGCGCCATGCCGATGGCAGCGGCGACCTCACGCTGACAATCTCGCCGAAGCAGCGCGTTTCCTACATCTTCTTCTGGCCGCATGTCCGTCCTTGGCGCTACGCTCAGCCCGAGCCTGCGCTGCGCGCGATCCCCGATGTGGATGCGGTGGCGCAGGTCCTGTCGCGGGCCCTGGCCGCGGCGGCTGCGATGCCGGTTCGGCCGGTCGCTGCCGCCGCCTCCGCCGGGGCCACAACCGGCCCGCAGACGGCCGCGGCCTGAGGAGAGGGAGGATGAGCAGCCATTCCCACGACGCGGCGGTGTCACGCGTTCCGCTGATCGGCGCCTGTGCGCTCATCCTCACCGTCCTCGTCGCCACCGGCCTCGGGCGGATGACCGGCGCAGGAACCAGCACGCCGCAGAGCGAGACGCCGGTGCTGGCACGGATGCTCGGCTTCGAGGACCGTGCCGACGGCGCCATCCTCGTCCGCGACGCCGAGGCCGGCCGGGACATCGCCGTTCTGGAGCCCGGCAGCAACGGCTTCATCCGCGGCGTCCTCCGCGCCCTGGTCCGCGACCGCCGCCGCGAGGAGATCGGTGGACATGCGCCTTTCCGCCTCGCCGCCTGGCCCGATGGTCGCCTGACGCTGGAAGACCCGGCGACGGGCACGCGGATCGGCATCGAGGCCTTCGGGCCGACCAATGTGGACTCCTTTGCCCGCCTGCTCGTCGCAGGAAGGACCTCGCCATGAGCCTCAGCCTTCTCTCCCGCCTCACCGGCGGCCGCCATTTCGAGGTGCCCTGCACCGTCGATATCGAGCAGAGCTTTGACAGCCTGCATGCCCATGCCATTCCGGAAGGCGTGCAGCTCCGCCCCGGCGACCGCGTCGTCGTCCACGGCATGCCGGCCGCCATCGGCTATGGCGAGACGATGAGCTTCGAGGCCCGCGCCACCGTCATCCGCGCCGGCTGGCTGGAGCGCGCCTGGACCGAGGCCTCCGCCATCCTGGAGCTGACCGAACTCTACCATTGCGGCTTCGAGCCCAAGGAAGCGCCATGAACGCCGTAACCCCCGCGCCCCGCCGGCCGGTCAATGCCGTCACCCGCGAGGCGACGACCGACACCGTCCTCAGCCCGCGCTTCTACACCACCGATTTCGACGCCATGGACCGTATCGATGTCGGCAGCCTCCGCGCCGAGTGGGACGCGCTGATGGCCGAGTTCCACGCCGACCCGAACAAGGGCCATTTCGTCCGCAACGAGGCCTTCGACGAGTTCAGGCTCGACGCCCTGCCGGAGCCGCTGCAGAAGGAGCTGGTGGAGTTCCTCGTCAGCTCCGTCACCGCCGAATTCTCCGGCTGCGTGCTCTATGCCGAGATCAGGAAGCGGGTGAAGAATCCCGACATGAAGGACCTCTTCGGCGTGATGAGCCGCGACGAGGCGCGCCACGCCGGCTTCATCAACGACGCGCTGAAGGATATCGGCATCGGCGTCGATCTCGGCTTCCTCACCAAGGCGAAGAAGTACCACTACTTCCAGCCGAAGTTCATCTTCTACGCCACCTACCTGTCGGAGAAGATCGGCTACGCCCGCTACATCACCATCTTCCGCCAGTTCGAGCGGCATCCGGAGCTCCGCTTCCACCCGATCTTCCTGTGGTTCGAAAAGTGGTGCAACGACGAGTTCCGCCACGGCGAGGCCTTCGCCCTGCTGATGCGCGCCAACCCGAAGCTGCTCCAGGGCGGCAACAAGCTCTGGGTGAAGTTCTTCCAGCTCGCCGTCTATGCGACCATGTATGTCCGCGACCATGCGAGGCCGGAGTTCCACAAGGCCCTCGGCATGACGCCGACCGACTACGACTACCAGGTCTTCGACACCTGCACCGAGATCTGCAAGCAGGTCTTCCCGGTCACGCTCGACACCGACCATCCGGCCATGCGCCGCGGCTTCGACCGCCTCTTCCGCATCACGCAGAAGATGGCGGCGGCCAAGGCGCGCGGCGGGATCATCGGCCGCCTGCAGCGCGCCGGGCTCGGCGCCGCCGCGGCTGCCACCTTCGCGCGGCTCTACCTCCTCCCGGGCAAGCATGCGGCGCTGCCGGCGCAGATCCGCATGGCGCCCGCCTGGTAGGAGCGGCACCGCGTTATGGCCGATTACGGTTTGCCCGCCCTCTATGCGCTGTTCGTCTGGTGGTTCAGCACCGGGGCGATCATCTGGCTGGACGGGCTGCCGGCACGGACCTATCGGCGCAGCATGCTGGGCGCGACGGTGATGCTCGTCGCCGCGCTCTGCGGCCTTGCCGCCAGCAGCGCGGATCCATCGCCGATCGGCGCCTATTGCGCCTTCACCTGCGGGCTGCTCGCCTGGGCCTGGCAGGAGATGGCCTTCCTGATGGGCTTCGTAACCGGCCCGAGCCGCGAGCGCTGCCCGGAGGGCTGCACCGGCTGGCCGCGCTTCCGCCTCGCGGTGCTGACGATCCTCTACCATGAGCTGGCGATCATCGCGGGCGCCGTGGCCGTGCTGGCGCTCACTTGGGGCGGGCCGAACCAGATCGGCACCTGGACCTTCCTGTTGCTCTGGGGCATGCGGCAGAGCGCCAAGCTGAACGTTTTCCTCGGCGTCAGGAACCTGAACGAGCAGTTCCTGCCGCCGCCGATGCAGTATCTCGGCAGCTTCTTCGCCCGCAAGCCGATGAACCTGCTCTTCCCGCTTTCCGTCACCGGCGGCACCCTGCTCTGCGCCTGGTTCTTCCATGGCGCGCTCGCCGTCGACGCCAGCGACTTCCAGGCGGCGGGATACACCTTCCTCGGCGTGCTGACCGCGCTCGCCATCCTCGAACACTGGTTCCTCGTCCTCCCCATTCCGGCAGAGGCGCTCTGGAACTGGAGCATGAAGTCACGCCGCCCGGCCGTACCGGCCGCGGCGGAGGCGGTGCCGCAGCGCCTCCACGCGCTGCGCCCCGCTGCCTGAAGCCATAGGCCCTGAAAGGGAGAGGGGACGATGAACTACGAGGCGTTCTTCCGGAAGCAGATCAGTGCCCTTCACCGCGAGGGCCGCTACCGCGTCTTCGCCGACCTCGAACGCCAGGCCGGCGCCTTCCCCTATGCGACGCATCACCGGCCGCGCGGCCAGCAGCAGGTCACCGTCTGGTGTTCCAACGACTATCTCGGCATGGGCCAGCACCCGAAGGTGCTCGCGGCGATGCACGAGGCGCTCGACAAGTGCGGCGCCGGCGCCGGCGGCACGCGCAACATCGCCGGCACCAACCACTACCATGTCATGCTGGAGCGCGAACTCGCCGACCTCCACGGCACGGAGGCTGCGCTGCTCTTCAACAGCGGCTACATGTCGAACTGGGCAACGCTCTCGACGCTCGCCTCGCGCATGCCCGGCTGTGTCATCGTCTCCGACGAGCTGAACCACGCCTCGATGATCGAGGGCATCCGCCACAGCCGCGCCGAGCGCCGCGTCTTCGCCCATAACGACCCGGCCGACCTCCGCCGCATCCTGTCGGAGATCGACCCGGAGACGCCGAAGCTCGTCGCCTTCGAGAGCGTCTACTCGATGGATGGCGACATCGCCCCGATTGCCGAGCTCTGCGACATCGCCGACGAGTACGGCGCGATGACCTATATCGACGAGGTCCATGCCGTCGGCCTTTACGGCAGGCGCGGTGGCGGCGTGACGGAGCGCGACGGCGTCGCCCATCGCCTCACCGTCATCGAGGGCACGCTGGCCAAGGCCTTCGGCGTGGTCGGCGGCTACATCGCCGGGTCCGCCGCGATGTGCGACTTCGTCCGCTCCTATGCCTCGGGCTTCATCTTCACCACCTCCATGCCGCCCGCGGCGGCGGCCGGCGTCATCGCCAGCATCCGCCACCTGAAGGAGAGCAGCGCCGAGCGCGACCTGCTGCATGCGAACGCCTCGCAACTCCGCGCCAAGCTCGACGCCGCCGGCGTGCCGCATCTCGAGAACCCGAGCCACATCGTCCCGGTGATGGTGCGGGACCCGGTGATCTGTAAGCAGATCAGCGACCTGCTGCTGGACCACTACGGAATCTACGTCCAGCCGATCAACTACCCGACCGTCCCGCGCGGCACGGAGCGGCTGCGCTTCACCCCCGGCCCGCTGCACAGCGCGGCGGATATCGACCACCTCGTCGCCTCGCTGTCTGAGATCTGGTCGCAGTTCAGCCTGCAGCGCGCTGCTTGAGAATCATTCTCATGGAACGAAATCCACCCTCCGAACGCTTGGCAAATCCGTCAGAACGCCCAAGCTTGGCGTGCCGGCCAATCGGAGGAGATTTTTCACGTGATGGACAAGCGTTCCAAACCGCAGGCTCGCCGCGAATTCCTGCAGCGGACCGGTCTTCAGGTCGCCGGGCTTGCCGCCCTGGCGCCGGTCGTCGCCTCGCAGGCGAAGGCGCAGGACAAGCTCGCTCCCGAGATGGTGATGTACCAGACGCAGCCGAAGGAAGGCCAGCAGTGCAGCCAGTGCCTGCACTTCCAGCCGCCGAATGCCTGCGCCATCGTCAACGGCGAGATCAAGCCGGAAGGCTGGTGCGCCGTCTGGGCCGCCAAGGGCTGACGACACCCCGGCGCGGCCGTCCTGCCGCGCCGGCCCGAGGCCTCCGCCCATGACCGGGCGGCGCGCCTTTCCCTTCTCGGCCATCGTCGGCCAGGAGGAGATGAAGCTGGCGATCCTCATCGCCGCGATCGACCCCGGCATCGGCGGCGTGCTCGTCTTCGGCGACCGCGGCACCGGCAAGTCCACTGCCATCCGCGCCCTTGCCGCCCTGCTGCCCGAGATGCCCGTGGTCGAGGGCTGTGCCTATCGCTGCGACCCGGGCGACGAGGCCACGCTCTGCGCCGACTGCCGCAGCCGCCGCCCGCTCCGCGCCGCCATGGCGCCCGTGCCGGTCGTCGACCTGCCGCTCGGCGCGACGGAGGACCGCGTCCTCGGCGCCCTCGACATCCAGCGCGCCCTGGCCGAGGGAGTGAAAAGCTTCGAGCCTGGCCTCCTCGCCCGCGCCCATCGCGGCTTCCTCTATATCGACGAGGTGAACCTCCTCGAGGACCACCTCGTCGACCTGTTGCTCGACGTCGCCGCCTCCGGCGAGAATGTGGTGGAGCGCGAGGGCCTCTCCATCCGCCACCCCGCCCGCTTCGTCCTGGTCGGCAGCGGCAACCCGGAGGAGGGCGAGCTCCGCCCGCAGCTGCTCGACCGCTTCGGCCTCTCGGTCGAGGTGACGACCCCGCGCGACCTGCCGAGCCGCATCGAGGTCATCCGCCGCCGCGACTCCTTCGAGCGCGACCCGGCCGGCTTCATCGCCCATTGGTCCGGCGCGGAAGCCGAGCTGCGCCGCCGCATCCTCACCGCCCGCACCCGCCTGGCCGACATCGCCCTGCCCGATGCCGCGCTGGAGCGCGCTGCCCGGCTCTGCCTCGCCCTCGGCACGGACGGCCTCCGCGGCGAGCTGACGCTGATCCGCGCCGCCCGGGCGCTGGCCGCCTTCGAGGGCGAGGCGGAGGTGGACGATGCCGCCCTCCGGCGCGTCGCCCCGCCCGCCCTCCGCCACCGGCTGCGCCGCAACCCTCTGGACGAGGCCGTCTCCACCACCCGGGTCGAACGCGCCATCGCGGAAGTCTTCGCCGCGTGACTGCGGATGGTCCCGAGCCCTGGGCCTATGCGCTGAGGGCCGCCGCCCTCCTGGCCATCGACCCGGCCGGGCTCGGCGGCGCCGCCCTCCGCGCCCCGCCCGGTCCGGTGCGGGAGGCATGGCTCGCCCGGTTTCGCGCCCTGCTGCCGCCGGCGACGCCCTGGCGCCGCCTGCCCCTCGGCATCGCCGATTCGCGCCTGCTCGGCGGCCTCGACCTCACCGCGACGCTCCAGGCCGGCCGCCCGATCGCGGAGCGCGGCCTGCTGGCCGAGGCGGATGGCGGCATCCTGCTGCTGGCCATGGCCGAGCGCCTGGAGCCCGGCACGGCCGCCCGCCTCGCCGCCGCGCTCGACACTGGCGAGGTCGCCGCCGAACGCGACGGCCTGACCCTCCGTACCCCCACCCGCCTGGCCCTGATCGCCCTCGACGAGGGGATCGAGCCGGAGGAAGCCCCGCCCGCGGCGCTGCTCGACCGCCTGGCGCTCCGCCTGGACCTTTCGGCGATCCCGCCCGCTGCGAAGGGGCCGGCACCCAGCGCCGGCCAGGTCATCGCCGCCCGCGCCCTGCTGCCCCGCATCGCCGCCGGCCCCGACGTGCTGGAGGCGCTCTGCGCCACCGCTGCCGCCCTCGGCATCGACAGCCTCCGCCCGCCCCTGCTGGCGCTCCGCCTCGCCCGCGCCGCCGCCGCCCTGGCCGGCCGCGAGGCCGTGGCCGAGGAGGACGCCGCGCTCGCGGCCCGCCTCGTCCTCGGCCCCCGCGCCACCCAGGCCCCGCCCGCCCCGGAGGCCGAGGCACCGCCGCCCCCACCCCCTCCGCCCGAGACGGCCGAGGACCAGCCGCCCCAGCCCACGCCGGAGCAGCTCGGCGACATCCTCCTCGCCGCCGCCGAGGCCGCCATCCCCGTCGGGCTGCTGGACCAGCTCCGCCTCGCCCCCGCCCGCAGCCGCACCCAGGGCAAGTCCGGCACCCGCCGTGCCTCGCCGCATCGCGGCCGGCCGATCGGCAGCCGCCCCGGCGAGCTGCGCGGCGGCGCCCGCCTCGCCCTGGTCGATACCCTCCGTGCCGCCGCCCCCTGGCAGCGCCTCCGCGGGGCCGGCCCCCGCCTGCGTATCGCGCGCGAGGACATCCGCATCCGCCGCTTCCAGCAGCGCGCGGAGACGGCAACGCTCTTCCTCGTCGATGCCTCCGGCTCCGCCGCCCTGCACCGCCTGGCCGAGGCCAAGGGCGCCGTCGAGCTGCTGCTCGCCGAGTGCTACATCCGCCGCGACCGCGTCGCCTTGCTCGCCTTCCGCGGCACCGGCGCCGAGCTGCTGCTGCCGCCGACCCATTCCCTCGTCCGTGCCCGGCGCAGCCTCGCCGCCATGCCTGGCGGTGGCGGCACCCCCATCGCCGCCGCGCTGGACGAGGCCCTGGCGCTCGCGGATGCCATCCAGCGGCGCGGCCAGACCCCGCTGCTGGTACTGCTGACCGATGGCCGCGCCAACATCGCCCGCGACGGCAAGCCCGGCCGCGAGCGCGCCATGGCCGAGGCGCTGGAGGCCGCCCGCGCCCTCCGCGCCGCCCGCATCACCGCGCTTCTGGTCGACACCTCGCCCCGGCCGCAGGAGGCCGGCCGCCAGCTCGCCGCCGCCATGGGCGGCCGCTACATCCCATTGCCCTATGCCGATGCCGCCGCCATCTCCCGGGCCGTGAGAACAGCATGAGGCCGGCCGATCCACGCCCGCGCCGGCGCTGCGGCGACCGGACAACGGCATGAGCAACCGCCCGGACTGGGCAACCGACGGCCGGGACTGGCCGAACCGCGCCGCCAGCCGCTTCGTCAGGGCCGCCGGCTTCGGCTGGCATGTCCAGGTGGCAGGGGAGGGGCCGGTGCTGCTCCTCGCCCATGGCACCGGCGCCGCGACCCATTCCTGGCGCGGCCTGCTGCCGTTGCTCGCCCGCCACTTCACGGTCGTCGCGCCCGACCTGCCCGGCCATGGCTTCACCGACACGCCCGCCGGCACCCGTCTTTCCCTGCCGATGATGGCCCGCGCGCTGACCGAGCTGACGCGGGCGCTCGGCCTGCCGCCGGCGCTGGCCGCCGGCCATTCCGCCGGCACCCCGATCCTGGCCCGGATGACGCTCGATGGCGGCATCGCCCCGCGCGCCATCATCGGCATCAACGCCGCGCTGATGCCCTTCGAGGGCTTCGCCGGCCAGGTCTTCTCGCCCATCGCCCGCCTGCTGGCCGGCCTGCCGATCGTCCCTTGGGCCTTCGCCCGCCGCGCCGCCGAGCGCAGCGTCGTCGAGCGCCTGTTGCGCGACACCGGCTCCGCCCTCGACCCGCAAGGGGTCGAGCTCTACGCCCGGCTCGTCCGCCGCCCGGCCCATGTTGCCGCCGCCCTCGGCATGATGGCGAACTGGGACTTGCACCCTGTCCTCCGCGACCTCCGCCGCCTCAGGCCGCCCCTGGTCCTGCTGGTCGGCGGCGCCGACCGCACCATCCCGCCCGACGATGCCCGCCGGCTGAAGGTGATGCTGCCCGCCATCCGCGTCGTCGCGCTTCCCGGCCTCGGCCATCTGGCGCATGAGGAGGATCCCGGGCGCATCGCCGCCATCGTCACCGGCCTTGCGGAGGAGCTGGGCCTCGCCTCCCTGGCCGAGGCATGATCCTCCCGCCCTCGCATCCCCAGCGCCTCGAGCTGAATGACGAGGTGCATGCCCGCCCGCCCGAGGCCCTGGCCCCGCCGCTCCGCCTCTCCTACCTCGCGCTGCTGACCGACCCGGCCCGGCGCGACGCCTCCTACGAGGCGGTCGTGGACCTCGCCCGCCGCTCCGCCATCCCGCCGCCGCTGCCCGGCGCCAGCCATTTCAGCGCCGATCTCGGCCCCTTCCGGCTGAAATGGGAGCGCCATACCGAGTTCAGCCGGATCATGGTGATCACCCCCGGCGCGGATCCGGCGGATCCCTTCGCCAGCCCGGCCATCGACGCCCTGCCGCCCGACTGGGTGCAGGCGCTGCCCGGCCAGCTGTTGGTGGCGACGCATCTCGCCCTGCTCCCCGCCGGCGAGGCCGATCCGGACCGGCTCGCCGACCGCCTCTTCGACGGCAACAGCATGATCGGCGGCACGATGAGCGGCGGCGCCGCCCGCGTCTTCACCGATTTCCGCATCCATCCCGGCGGCTTCAGCCGCATCCTGGTCGAGGATATCCGCACCACGCCGCGCCAGGCCGGCCGCCTCATCCAGCGCCTGCTCGAGATCGACACCTACCGGATGCTCGCCCTCCTCGCCCTGCCGCTGGCGCGCGAGCTCGGCCCGCCCATCAGCGCCAGCGAGCGGAAGCTGGCCGACATCACCGAGGCCCTCGTCACCGCCCGCAGCGCCGACGAGCCGGAGCTGCTGGAGAGCCTCACCCGCCTCGCCGCCGAGACCGAGAGCCGCGAGGCCCGCACCCTCTACCGCTTCAGCGCCTCCGAGGCCTATGACGCGCTCGTTCAGCGCCGCATCGCCGAGCTTCGCGAGGGGCGGCTGGAGGGGATGCAGACGCTGCAGGAGTTCATGGAGCGCCGCCTGGCGCCGGCGATGAACACCTGCCGCGCCATGGCCGCCCGGCAGGATGCGCTCTCCCGCCGCGTCGCCCGCGCCACCCAGCTTCTCTCCACGCGGGTCGACCTGACGCGCGAGCAGCAGAACCAGGTCGTGCTGGCCAATATGGACCGGCGCGCCCAGCTCCAGCTCCGCCTGCAGGAGACGGTGGAGGGCCTCTCCGTCGCCGCCATCACCTACTACATCGTCGGGCTGGTGGCCTATGTGGCGAAGGGGCTGAAGGCCGGCGGCCTGCACCTCGATGTCGACCTCGTCACCGGCATCGCCATCCCCGTGGTCGCGGTGGCGGTCGCGCTCGCCATCCGCCAGTTCCGCCACATGGTCACGCGGCGGTCGAAGAACCCTACTCCACCAGCGGAAAGGTAGCGGCGAGCGCCCAGGCCAGGGCCAGCGCATGCCCGATCGCCGCCGGCAGCGGCGTCCCCGTCGCACGCCAGCTCCACCGCCCGACCAGCCCGTAGACGGTGAGGAAGATCAGCATCACCGGCACGATGATGACGAGGAAGAAGAGCCGGCGCGGATCGAGCGCCACGGCGAAGAGCAGCGAGACGAGGAAGGCGAGCTTGGTCGCCGGCGCCGCGAAGCTCGCCGCCCCCGGCCCGCGCACCGCCCATTCGTCGGCGAGGAACCAGGGCAGCGTGCCGCAGAGCATCACCGGCACCAGCCAGGCCCGCGGCCCCGCCGGCAGGAAGCTCGCCAGCAGCAGGTCGATCGCGGCGCCGAAGCCGAGCAGCGCATAGGCCGCGACCCCGGCCGCGCCGATGGCGACGCGCCCCGGCTGCGCCCGGCTCCATCCCGCGCCGCGCCACCAGAGCAGCAGCCCGGTCAGCACGCCGTAGAGCGCGCAGTGCAGCGCGATGTAGTCGCCGAGCAGCAGCGGGAGGAAGCGCCCCGGCACCAGCCGCAGCAGCAGCGGCGTTGCCACCGCCGGCACGAGGGCGACCACCCAGAAGCGCCCCCACCCCATCCCCCCGCCCTCGGCGCCGGCCACCGCCCGCGGCAGCAGCAGGGAGAGCGGCCAGCCCAGCGCCAGCAGCCCGCCGAAGAGCAGCGCCAGCGCCCCGCCGCGGATATCGAGGAAGCCGCCCCCCATCCGCCTGAAGGCGGCATCGAACCAGGCCAGCGATTCCGCCAGCGCATCCCGGCTGTAGAGGATGCCGATATGCTCCACCCCGGCGGCGAGGGCGAAGCGCCGCGCCGTCCCCTCCTCGAAGCGCCCGGTGGTGACGCGCTCCGCCTCCGTTCCCGCCACGCGCCGCGCCGCGTCCCGGAGGAACTGCGCCTCCCAGGCCCCGACCAGCAGCAGCAGGTTGCGCGGCCGGTCCGCCGCTACCTCCGGCCCGAAGCCGGAGAGCGCGACCGTCGCCGCCGCCTCCGGATGCGCCAGCGCCCAGCGCACCACGATATCCGCCGCCATCGAATGCCCGAGCAGCCCGAGCCGCCCGTCGCCAAGCCCCCGCGCCGCCTCCGCCACCCGCCCGAGCGCCGCCATCAGCGCCCCGGCCGCCGCCTTGTCGTTGCTCAGCCCGCCCGCCAGCGGCACCGGGTTCCGCCCATGCCCAGGGAAGTCGAAGGTCACCGCCACATAGCCGCCCCTCGCCAGCGTCACGGCGAAGGCCTGCATCATCTGCTGCGAGCCGGCGAAGCCATGCGCCACGACGACGACCGGCCCCGGCGGCCCCGCCGCCGGCCGGAACACCCGGGCCGGGATCTCCCCGACCGCGAGCGGCGCCTCCGCCACCCCCTCACGCGCCGCCTGCAGCCGCCAGCCGCCGAAGGCCATCGCCGCCAGGGCCAGCAGCGCCACGACCACACCTGCAATTCGTCGCAAGCCTCGTTCTCCGCGCTGGTGGTTTCCGTCAAGCTAGGTTTACACTTGGCATCAATGCCCGACTTTACACCCGCTGCGCCACCCAGCCTGCCCGCCCTGCTCCCGCAGGCCGCGCGACCGCATGCGGTGGTGATCGGCTCCGGCTTCGGCGGGCTGGCCGCCGCCATCCGCCTCGGCGCCCGCGGCTATCGCGTAACGGTGCTGGAACGCCTCGGCGAGCCCGGCGGCCGCGCCCGCACCCATCGGCAGGACGGCTTCACCTTCGATGCCGGCCCGACCATCGTCACCGCGCCCTTCGTGCTGGAGGACCTGTGGTCGCTCTGCGGCCGGCGGATGGCGGACGACATCGACCTGCGCCCGCTCGACCCCTTCTACCGCATCCGCTTCGACAACGGCGCCACCTTCACCTACTCGGGCGACCAGGCGGCGATGCGCGCCCAGGTCGCCGCCTTCAGCTCCGGCGACCTTGCGGGCTATGAGCGATTCATGGCGCAGAGCGCCGAGACCTGCCGCATCGGCTTCGAGCAACTCGGCCATGTGCCCTTCGGCCATTGGAGCGACATGGCCAAGGTCGCTCCCGGCCTGATGCGGCTGCAGGCCTGGCGCAGCGTCTACCGCACCGCCGCCGCGCATTTCCGCGACGAGCGCCTGCGCACCGTCTTCAGCTTCCACCCGCTGCTAATCGGCGGGAATCCCTTCGCCACCAGCGGCATCTACACGCTGATCTCCCACCTGGAGCAGCGCTGGGGCGTGCACTGGGCGATGGGCGGCACCGGCAGCCTGATCCAGGGCTTGGTGCGGCTGATCGAAGGGCAGGGGGGAAACCTGCGCTGCGAGGCCGAGGTCGCCCGCATCGACACCACCGGCCGCCGCGCGACGGGCGTGACGCTCGCCGATGGCGAGACCATCCCCGCCGATGTCGTGGTCTCCAACGCCGATGCGGCCTGGACCTACGGCAAGCTCCTCCCCGGCGTCGCGCGCCGCCGCTGGACGGATGCGAAGCTCGCCCGCGCCCGCTACTCGATGAGCCTCTTCGTCTGGTATTTCGGCACGCGGCGCCGCTACGACTCCGTCGGCCACCATACCATCATGCTCGGCCCGCGCTACCGCGGCCTGCTGCGCGACATCTTCACCCGCAAGCACCTGGCGGAGGATTGCAGCCTCTACCTCCATCGCCCGACCGCGACCGACCCCTCGATGGCGCCGCCCGGTTGCGACGCCTTCTACGTCCTCTCCCCCGTCCCGCATCTCGGCAGCGGCATGGACTGGGAGGCGCAGGCCGAGCCCTATCGCCGCCTCATCGCCCGCCGCCTGCACGAGACGCTGCTGCCCGGCTTCGAGCAGGAGATCGTCACCTCCCGCATCACCACGCCGCAGCATTTCCGCGACGACATGCTCGCCGTCCACGGCGCCGCCTTCGGCCTCGAGCCGGTGCTGACGCAGAGCGCCTGGTTCCGCCCACACAACCGATCGGAGGAGGTGGAGCGCCTCTACCTCGTCGGTGCCGGCACGCATCCCGGCGCCGGCATCCCGGGCGTCATCTCCTCCGCCAAGGTCCTCGACAGCGTGGTGCCGCATGCCTCTGCCCTGGCGTAAGCCTGTCCTCGCCGCAGCCGACCTCGCCGCCTGCCGCGCCCTGTTGCGCGGCGGGTCGAAGAGCTTCCACGCCGCCGGCAAGCTGCTGCCCGCCCGCATCCACGAACCCGCCGCGGCGCTCTACGCCTTCTGCCGCGTCGCCGACGACGAGATCGACGAGGGCGGCGGCCCCGCGGCGCTGACCGCCCTGCACACGCGGCTCGACGCCGCCTATGCCGGCTGCCCGCACCCGTACCCCGCCGACCGTGCGCTCGCCGCCGTCGCCACGCGCTACGCCATCCCCCGTGCCCTGCCGGCCGCCCTGCTCGACGGCTTCGCCTGGGACCAGTCCGGCCGGCAATACGAGACGCTGGCCGAGCTCGAAGCCTATGCCGCCCGCGTCGCCGGCTCGGTCGGCGCCATGATGGCGCTGCTGATGGAGGAGCGCCGGCCGGAGGTGGTGGCCCGCGCCTGCGACCTCGGCGTCGCCATGCAGCTCACCAACATCGCCCGCGATGTCGGCGAGGATGCGCGCAACGGCCGCCTCTACCTGCCCCGCGCCTGGATGCGCGAGGCCGGCCTCGACCCCGAGGCCTGGCTCGCCGCCCCCCGCTTCGATGCACGCCTTGCCACCGTCACCCGGCGCCTGCTCGACGCCGCCGACGCGCTCTACCTCCGCTCAGAGGGCGGCATCGCCTGCCTGCCCGTCTCCTGCCGCCCCGGCATCGGCGCCGCCCGCTTCATCTATGCCGAGATCGGCCGCGCCGTGGAGCGCGCAGGCCTCGACAGCGTCACCCGCCGCGCCGTCGTCCCCAGCCGGCGCAAGGCGGTGCTGCTGGCCCGCAGCCTCGGCGCACTGCTGATGCCCCGCCCGCCGGTCGGCGCCCCGCCGCTCGAGGCGACGCGCTACCTCGTCGAGGCCATCGCCGCCGCCCCGCTGCCCCGCCTGCGCTACCGCGCGCCGGCGCGGTCCTTCGACGAGCGCATCGCCTGGCTCGTCGATCTCTTCACCCGCTTGCAGCAACAGGAAGTGGGCCGAAATAGCTAGGATCACGTGGGAGGCTGAACATGCGCAACCTGCCTGGAATCCTGATGCTCGCCGGCGCTGCCTGGCTCGTCTGGTCCGCCATCGGCCGCCGCCGCCGCGCCCAGGACGCGGCCGCCCGCGGCGTGGCGCCGCCGGCCCTGCACCCCTCGCTCGAGATGATGGGCGGCATCATGCCCCCGCTGGTCAATCTCGGCCTCATCATCGCGGGCGGCCAGGTCGCCTTCGCCTTCTGGCTGACGAACGGCGCCGGGATCTTCGGCCCGCTCGACCTGGTCGGCTTCCTCGTCCTGCTCGCGGCCTACAGCTACTGGCTCGGCATGAAGACCCGCCACCGCCTATCCGCCTGACCCCCGCCACCGCCGCCGCAGGTCGACGAGGTGCGCGACCAGCGCGGCGGTGAGCGCGAGCCCGATCCACCCCCACCAGGCGCCTGCCATCGCCGCCCAGAGCGCCAGCATCAGGCAGGCCCCCGGCGCCAGCAGCGCGAGGATGTCGGCAGGCGGCAATCCCCGCCCGCTCCTGCGATGCAGCGCATACAGCAGCGCCGCCTCTGCCAGCACGAAGCCGAGCAGCAGCGGCGCCACCAACCCATCCGCAAACAACCGGCCCATCCCGCCCCCGCCCCTATCGGACGGGGAGGGTAGCAGCGCTCAGGCCACGACGCGCTTGTAGAGATGCCAGGTCGCATGCCCGAGCAGCGGCATCACCACCGCCAGCCCGATGAAGGCCGGCAGGCTCCCGAGCAGCAGCAGCCCGACGACCAGCAGGCCCCAGGCGGCCATCGCCACCGGATTGGCTAGGCAGGCGCGGACCGAGGTGCGGATCGCCGTCCCGATGCCGACATTCCGGTCGAGCAGCATCGGCACCGACACCACCGTCAGCATCAGCACCGCCACCGCCAGCACGAAGCCCACGGCGTTGCCGATGAGGATCAGCCGATGCCCCTCCGGCGTGTCGAAGACGATCCGCGCCAGCTCGCCGACGGAGGCCGGCACCGGCCCGACCGTCGCCTCGAAGATCGCCCGCGCCGCGATCAGCCAGCCGACGAAGATGGCCATCACCAGCACGCCCATGGCCGCAATGGAGAAGAAGGATGGGCTGCGCACCACGTCGAAGGCGTTGAGCCAGCTTGCCGGCTGCCCCGCCTGCCGCCGCCGGCTGATCTCATACAGCCCGACCGCGGCCACCGGCCCCACCAGCGAGAGCCCCGCGATCAGCGGGAAGAGCAGCGGCAGCAGCTCGCCGCCCCCCGTCGCCCGCGCGGCCAGCAGCCCGACCACGGGATAAAGCACGCAGAGGAAGGCGAGCTGCGTCGGCGTCGCCAGGAAATCGTCGACGCCTTCCCGCAGCGCCTCGCGCAGGTCGTTGATGCCGATCGAACGGATGGTCGGCTCGGCCCGGGCTGCATAGGCTTCGGTCGTCCAGGCTTTTGCCATGGGGTATCCTCCAGTGTTGGAGCCTGACCCCGGACCGGGGTCGGACCGCAAGCGACAGGTGATATATGACTGCCATGGTGTTGATCAGCGTTTCACAGTCCCGCGAGGCGGCTCGGCGATGATGGAAGCCCTCGCCCAGTTCGAATGGGCCCTGATCCTCCTGCTGGTCCTCGGCCTCGCGGTCTGGGAGCTGATCCGGCTGCGGCGGGACAAGCGGAAGGACTAGGTACTGCGGTCTGCAACTTTCCTCGGCCTGGGCCCATCGACCGGCGCCCAGCCGCCAAGGCAAAGCACGTTGCGCAGCGGGTCGTATCCATTCCAGGGAAATAATATTGGGTGCGGGGCGACATCGACTTCGGCCGCACCGGCGAGGGTCTGTATGCCGCGACCGTCTGCCCCGAGCGTTCGCAACCCCGAGGCTTGCGGTTGGGCCCTCAAGGTGTGAATAGACGGCCTCAAAATCGGCCCGGTGGTGATCGAGCCTCATCCTGACAAGCCGCAGCGTGCCATCGAAGGAGTTATTTGTGACCGATAAGCGCTACACGCCGATCGAGCAGTGCCGCATCGGTGGGGGAACGACCTTGATCCCCGTCCTCGACCTCGGCCACCAGGCGCTAACGGGGGTCTTCCCGAAGAGCGCCGCCGAACCGGTCACGACGGGCCCCCTGCGCCTCGTCTGGTGCCCCAAATCGGGACTGCTGCAGCTCGACTGCTCCTACGACCTCGGCGAGATGTATGGGGAGAACTACGGCTACCGCTCCGGCCTCAACCAGAGCATGGTCCAGCATCTGACCCAGAAAATCCGCGAGCTCGAGCGCCTGGCCGAAGTCGCGCCGGGCGACGCCGTTCTCGACATCGGCAGCAACGACGCGACTTCGCTCAAGGCCTACTCCGTGCCCAGCCTGCACCGGACCGGCATGGATCCGACCGGGGTGAAGTTCCGCCAGTACTACCCCGACGACGTGACACTGATCCCCGACTTCTTCTCGGCCCGCGCCTATCTCGCGGCCGGCGGGAAGCCGGCCAAGGTCGTCACCTCCATCGCCATGTTCTACGACCTGGAGGACCCGATCGCCTTCGCCCGCCAGGTCGAGCAGGTACTGGCTCCTGGCGGCGTCTGGCATTTCGAGCAGAGCTACATGCCCTCGATGCTGCGGCTGACGAGCTACGACACCGTCTGCCACGAGCATCTGGAATACTACTCGCTCGGCGCGGTACAGCGGATCCTCGCCGCGGCCGGGATGCGCGCGATCGACGTGAAGATGAACGCGGTGAACGGTGGCAGCTTCGCGGTCAGCGCTGTCCGCGCCAATGAGCCGCGGCGGGGCTCCGAGGCGGTGATCGGCTGGCTGCTGGAGCAGGAGGACCGCATGGGCCTCGACACGCCGCGGCCCTACCGCGATTTCGAGGAACGGGTGTACCGCCATCGCGCAGACCTGACGCGGCTGCTGAAGACCCTCGCGGCCGACGGTAAGAAGGTGTTCGGCTACGGCGCCTCGACCAAGGGCAATGTCGTGCTCCAGTTCTGCGGCATCACCACGGCCGAGGTCCAGGTCATCGCCGAGGTCAACCCGGATAAATTCGGCGCCTACACGCCGGGCACGAACATCCCCATCGTGTCCGAGGCCGAAGCCCGGGCGATGAAGCCCGACTACTTCCTCGTGCTGCCCTGGCATTTTAAGGAGGGCATCATCCGCCGCGAGGCCGAGTTCCTGGCCGGCGGCGGGCGCATGATCTTTCCGTTCCCCGAGATCGAGATCGTCTGAGTTGGACAGGGCGATGCTTGCGGAGGCGACGGACCCGACCCGGATCTACTACTGGGTCCACCACACGGCCTTGTACCCTGGCAATACCGGCGTGCAGCGCGTGGTCCGCGCCCTCGGGGCCGCGCTGGCCGACCGGGCCGATGTCGAACTCATTCCCGTCCGCTGGTGTCCCGTCCAGGAAGCGATCATCGGGGCCGAGGCCGGGGCGGTGGAAACCCTCGCGCGCTTCGACGGCCCGCGCCTTGCCGCGCCCGCCTGTGCCGGGCAGCCCTTGCACCTCGCGGAAGCCGGCCGCCTGGCCGGGGCCTGGCTGCTCCTGCCCGAGGTGCCGCATGTCGACCCGGACGACGCCGCGGTGCCGGCGCCGGCCGCGATCCTCGACTACGCGCGGTATTATGGCCTGCGGCCCGCAGCGGTCTTCTACGACCTGATCCCGCTTCGCGTGCCGGGCTACGAGGCGATGGCGCCCGCCCATGCCACCTATGCCAGCGTGCTGGCCGTCTGCGAGCTGGTCCTGCCGATCTCCCGCACGGCGGGCGAAGACCTGTCCGCCTGGTGGCGGGAGCAGGACCACGACCCGGCCCGCCTGCCGCCGGTTCGCCCGGTGCCCCTGGCGGCGGAGCGGACCGGCATGCCGCGCGAGGCGGCCGGCGCGGCGCCGGCCGGCAGGGCCGGACACCTGCACCTGCTGGCCCTCGGCACCGTCGAGCCGCGAAAGAACCAGCTGGCCGTCATGGCGGCGGTGAACCGGCTGCGGGCACGGCGCCCCGACCTGCGTGTCGAGTTCGACGTCGTCGGCAACCTCCATCCGGCGGTCGCCGAACGGGCAACGCATCTCGCCTCGGCCTCCGCCGGGGCGATCCGTTTGCTGGGCTACCGCTCGGACGAGGAGGTGGCGGCGCTGATGCGCGCCTGCGACGCCACGGTCTTCCTCTCCCTCGCCGAGGGCTACGGCCTGCCGGTGGCGGAGAGCCTCTGGCAGGGCCGCCCCTGCCTCTGCTCGGATTCGGGATCGATCGGGGAGATCGCCGAGGGCGGCGGCTGCCTGACCATCGATCCGGCCGACCCCGACGCGATCGAGGGCGCCATCGAACGGCTCGCCACCGACCCGGCGCTCCGCCATCGCCTCGGCGCCGAGGCCTGCGGGCGCCGCCTGCTCGACTGGGCCGGCTATGGCGATGCCATTCTCGCCGAACTCCGGCAGGCGCCCGCCCTGGCCCGGCTCGTGGTTCTGGAGGGCAGGGCGCAGGGGGCCGGGCCGCTCGTCGAGGCCCTGCGGGCCGCGGGTGCCGCCGTGAGGCGCCTGCACTGGCGGAGCGATTCCGCGGCCTGGCTGCCCGGCGGCGCGGATGGCAGCGAGGCGGTCGTCCGTCCCGGCGACGGGCAGCTCGACCGCCTCTGGGCCATCCTGCCCCTCTCGACGGCGGCCGGGCTGGGCGAGGCGATGCGCGGCGAGACCGAGGCCAGGGCGCTCGGCCTCAAGGTCGCGGTCGCCATCTCGCCGGACCGGCCGATCGGGGCGCTTGAGCTGCGCGCCCTGGCCACCGCCGACCTGCTGCTGTTCCCGACGCCTGCTGGCCGGGACGCCGCGCTGGCCCTCGCGCTGCGGATCCTGCCGCGGACCGCCACCCTGCGCCGGCGCTTCCGGGTTGTGGCGGATGCCAATGCCATGCTCGCGGAGCTCGGCCTGGAGCGCCCGCGGCTCTCGGCCGCCGCCGCTCTCCGGCGGCCCAGGCGCGTCTACTACTGGGCAGGGCTGACGGCGACCCAGCCCTTCAACACCGGCGTGCAACGGGTGACCCGCGCGCTCGGCGCCGCCCTGCAGAGGATCGGGGTGGATCTGGTCCCGGTGAAATGGCAGCCGGCAACGGGCCGGCTCGGCTCCCTGAGCATGCAGGAGGCCAAAGCGCTCGCCGCCTGGGGCGGCCCGACGCCGTGCAAGCCAACCCCTCTCCCGGCCGATCTCCGCGGCGAATGGCTGCTGCTGCCCGAGATCGTGGTGCCGACCGTGCCCCCCGGATCGAACCCGGCCCGGCTCGGCCGGCAGCTCGGCATGCGGGTCGCGTCGATCTTCTACGACGCCATCCCGGTGAAGCTGCAGAAGGGCTTCCCTGCGGTGGCGCTCGAGGCGTTCAACCTCTATGCGGCGCTCTTCGGCGAGGTGGATGTCGCCCTGCCGATCTCCTGGAGCGTCGCCGGCGACCTGCGGCGCTACCTGGCGGAGCGCGGCCTGGCCGTACCGGCCCTAGTGCCCTGCCCGCTGGCGGGCGCCCTGCCGGGCACGACGCGGCAGCGCGAGCCGCAGCCCGGCCCGGCACCGGGCGAGCCCCTGCGCCTGCTGGCCATCGGAACATGGGAGCCGCGGAAGAACTATCCGCGCGTCCTCCGCGCCCTGATGGAGGCGCGGCGCCTCAGCCCCGACCGGCCGATCGAGCTCGCCGTGGTCGGCCGCCGGGCCGGCTATGAGGCGCTCGATGCGGAGATCGAGCGCCTCGCCGCCGAGGCCGGCGCGGTGACGCTGCACCAGCACCTTTCGGATGAGGATGTGCTGGCCCTCTATCGGCGCAGCCATGCCACGATCTTCGCCTCCTGGGAGGAGGGTTTCGGCCTTCCCGTGCTGGAGAGCCTCTGGCGCGGCCTGCCATGCCTCTGCCACGAAGGCTCGTCGCTCGCCGAGGTGGCGCCGGGTGGCGGCGCCCTTGCCCTGAACATGCTCGACGAGGCCGCGATCGCCCGCGGCATCGCCCGCCTCGCCTCGGAGGAGGGGCTGCTGCGCCGGCTTGGGGCGGAGGCCGTGTCCCGCCCCATCCGCGACTGGGACGAGTATGCGGAGGATGTGATGATGGCCCTGGCGCGGGCGGGCACAGCCCCGAGCTGGCCGCTTCCCGCCGTACTGGCGCAGCCGGCCCGCCAGCGCCCGCTGCTGAGCTGCGCCATCACCACCTACAACCGCGCAAACTGGCTTCGTCACAGCCTGCCGCGCCTGCTCGACGCCGTGCGGCCCTACGGCGCGGAGGTGGAGGTGGTCGTCTGCGACAACGCCTCGACCGATGCGACGCCGGACGTGGTGGCGCGCCATGCCGGCGCGCCCGGCCTGACCTTGCGGCGGAATCCGGCCAATGTCGGGATGCTCGGCAATCTGGGCGCGACCGCGCGGGCGTCCAACGGCCGCTTCGTTTGGCTGATCGGCGACGACGACCTGGTCGTCGACGGGGCGATCGGGACGGTGCTGGAGGGCCTGCGGGCCCATCCGGATGTCGAGATGGCTTACCTGAACTACGCCTACACCAACTTCTCCGCCCCGGAGGAGATCTCCGACGCCGCCTCGGTCATCCGCCATGCCAAGCCGATCGGCCATGGCGGGCCGAACCGCTATGTCCGCCAGTTGCGGGAGGTCGCGGCGTATAACGAGAACCTCTTCACGGCGATCTATGCCTGCGCCTTCCGCCGTGACCATGCGCTGCGGGCCTATGGGCAGGACATCGCGGGGCCGCCCTTCTCGTCCCTCCTCACCTGCGTCCCCTCCTCGGTCTACGCGCTGACGGCGCTGGCGGACCGGCCCGCCTGGTGGGTGGGTCAGCCGGCCGTGGTGGTCAACATGAACGTCTCCTGGCTTCGCTGGGCCCTGATCTGGCATCTCGAGCGCATGCCCGATCTCTTCGATGCCGCCGAACTCGCTGGGGTGGACCCGGTGCGCGTGGACCGGCACCGCACCAAGCATGCCTGGAATGCCGGGGAATGGACGCGCATGGCGCTGATGGAGGCGGAGCCCGCGATCCGCGAAGGGACCTCGATCGCCCGCTTGATCGAGCGCTGCAAGCACCTGCCGGCCTTCGGGAGCGAGTTGGCGAAGGTCCACGCCGCCTATGCCGAGGCCTGGCAGGCTGGTCGGATCGTCGCCGATGAGGATGCGCCCGAGGCGCTGTTCGAACGCTACGGAATCCAGCCCTGATCATGCTGCTCGACCTCGCCCTGCGGGTGCCGCGCCTCCGCCGCCTCCGCGACGCCCGGGATGCCCTGCTTCTGGAGCGCGACGCCCTGCTGCGCGAGCGTGAGGCCGCCACCGGCCGGACGTCCGAGTCCGAAGCGGAGCTTGCGCTCTGGCGGAACCGTGCCGTCAGCCGCTTCTTCCACTACACGGCCGTCTTCGACCCGGAGGAGGTCATGCGGCGCCATGCGGTACCTGGTCTTCTGTCGCGGCCGGGCTACCTCACCAACTTTCTCGGCGTCGTCATCGACCCGAAATTCTTCCCGACCATCCTCGACGACCGGGCCGGCACGGTGGAGGGCATCCCGATTCCGGCGAACTGGCATGCGGACATTGCCGAATGGGGCGCCGCGCTGCGCGCCGTCGACCTCGCGCGGGACAGCTTCACGGTCATCGAGCTCGGTTGCGGCTGGGGGTGCTGGCTCAACAATACGGGGGTCGCCGCCCGGCGCGCCGGGTTGCGCGTCCACCTGATCGGCGTCGAGGGGGATCGCGGGCATATCGGCTTCGCCGAGGAAGCGACCGCCGCCAACGGCTTCGCCGCCGAGGAGCGCAGCCTGCATCACGGCATCGCCGCCGCGACCTCGGGCACCGCGCTGTTCCCGCGCCAGCATCAGGCCGGGATGCATTGGGGGCTCGAGCCGATCTTCGGCGCGACCGAAGCGCAGCGCGAGGCAGCGCTGCTCTCGGGCGATTACGAGGCCCTGCCGATGGTGTCCCTCGCGGAGGTCGCGGCCCCGCATGCCCGGATCGACCTGCTGCACGTCGACATCCAGGGCGGCGAGGCCGACCTCGTCGAGGCCAGCATGGCGCTGCTGCGGGAGAAGGTCGCCTATCTGTTGATCGGCACCCATTCCCGGCCGATCGAGGGCCGCCTTTTCCAGGCCTTGCGCGATGCCGGGTGGCACCTGGAGATCGAGCGGCCTGCCTTCCCGAACCCGAACGACCTCTCCGGATCCGTAGCGGTTGACGGCGTCCAGGGATGGCGGAACCCGGCACTGCTTCCGTAAGCTCGACGAGGCGAGGGCAGTTGCCGGGAGCGGCAGAACCGACACGATTCAGCGGGTCCATGTCGCCGGCGCGACCCGGTATCGAGCCGGAAGGCCTTCCGAAGGCAGGACAGGCGGCGCCCGCGTCAACCCTGCGTCGCGGCAGCCAGGCCGGGCGCCGCATCCCGCCTCGGCTGGCGGCATCGTCCGGCGAGGATCGTGTTGCCGAAAGGCGAGTAGGGGCATGTCGACAAGGTGGCGTTGAAGCCGAGCGCCGCCAGCGTGCGGAGGAGGTAGCTCGGGCGGAAGGAGAGCGCCAAGGCGCCACCGCGCCGCATGCCCTCCATCGCCTCCGGCGCCGTGTCGAGGCCCCAGGGCGAAGGCCGGTCCTCCGTCAATGCCTCACCGACGAGGAGAAGGCGGCCGCCCGGGGCCAGCAACGCATCCCGCGCATGGGCGAGCAGCGCCCGGTGATCCGGGCGCAGGCGAAGGCCGCCATGGCTGAGCACGAAATCGAACCGGCCGTCCACCCCGGCGAGCGGGCCGTCGATGACCCGCACCGCGAGGCCGCCTTCCCTTGCCTGGTGACGCAACGCCTCCGCCTCGGTCGGATCCTCCGCCTGCAGCGTGGTCGCACATCCCAGCCTCGCCATGAGGAAGGACAAGGCGCCCTGGCTCGCTCCCATTTCCAGGATCCGATGTCCGCGGCGCGCCTGGCTGAGGCCCAGGGCGAAACTCAACCCGGCGAGAATGGTGGCGGCCTGCCGTGCGTCGCCGGATGCGTAGGGCCAGGGCTTGGCTGCCATCTGGCGCGCGAGCGCGGCGTTCAACGGGGGTGCCGAAGGTGGCACCGCACGGCCGGACCACGCACGGTACTGATCGAGCACCGCGCGGATCGCGGCATCCCCCGGCTCGAACGGCGCCTCCGGCGGGGCGGCTTCCGGCACCGGGCGCTCAGCCATTCCGGCCCGCCAGCCGATGCACCGTCCGGCCGACGAGGCGTATGGGGTAGCTGACCCGCCAGGAGGTCGATCGCCGCATGGCTGCGAGCTGCGCCTCGAGGATTGATACCTCGTCGCGGCGACCGGGCGGGGCTGCCACGGCCGTCGCGGTCTCGAACTGCGCCAGGCGTGCCTCGGCGGCCTCCTCGCGGCGCAGGGCAGCGGCTTCGGCTTCGCGGGCGCGTTGCAGCTCCGCCTCGAGCACCTCCTGCACGTCGGACGGGCGGGCCTGGGTGGCCTCCTCGCGCAGCCTCGCCAGTTCCCCCTGCAAGCCTGCAACCTCCCCCTGCAAGGCCGCAACCTCCTCACGGAGCCTCGCCGACTCCCCCTGCAAGGCCGCAACCTCCTCGCGCAGCCCGGCTGCGAGGAAGGCCTCGTGGCGTGCCTCCTCGGCATCCGCTCCCAGGGCATCGGCGCGCGCTTCCGCCGAAGCCAGCTCCGCCGCGAGGGCTTCCGCGCGGCGCATGGCCTCCCGCTCACGCACGTGCCGCCACCCGTCCAGCACATTGGCGGGCGCGACCAGCCGCGGCAGAAGACGCTCGGCATCCTCCTCCCGCACATAGAAGCGGTTCAGGCCATCGAACAGCGCGAAACGGTAGCGATGTGCAAGAAGGGAGGGCTCCCAGGCCTCATGCGTCGGGCGCCCGCCGTCGTCGACCGCCTCCACGAGCACGACCCGTGGCCGGTGCCGGTCCCAATCGCCGGAGCCGAGCACCTCCGCCTCCCATCCCTCGACATCCACCTTGAGGAAGGCGATCTCGCCATCCTCGGGGCCGTAGCAGTCGATGATGTCCGGCAAGGTGAAGACGGGAACCTGCGTCCCCTCCGCCTGGCCGGCACGGATGCGGGCGAGGTCGGGGTCCAGCGTGCCATGGCCGCGGATGCCCGTTGCCTGGAAGGTCGCGCGGCCACGGGTTCGCCCTATGGCTGCCTGGACATTCGCGTCGCGCGGACGCGCCTCGGCCAGCGCGCCATGCAGCGCCTCATCCGGCTCCACATTGATGCCGCGCCAGCCCTGCTCGTAGAAATGCAGCGTGACGCTGTCTTCGGTCGGATGGCAGGCGCCGACATCCACGTAGAAACCCGGACCCACCAGATCCCGGAACGCACGGTGAAGCACCACGTCCTCACCATTCTGGGCATGGGATATGAAGAGGTCGACCGACAAGCCGGGCACTCCCGATGCATGATGGAAACCGCATGCCTGGGGCCGGCACGACAGGAGCGTGGTAGCCAAGTAGCAGGGGGCAGCGCAAGGTGGCGCTTGAGATCAGGTCCCTTCTTGGGGACGCGGCGCAGGCCGGGATCGGGTGCCCGGGCCGTGCCGGAGAGACACTGCACAGGACGGCGGAGTTCCAGGGCAGCGGCCGCCCGCTTCCCCGACTTGCCATCGTCAGGGAAAGGTCCTGAGCCTCAGTCCCGCGCCGCCGGAGGTGAGCGAGGCAGGCTCGAGCGGGTCCCCGGAGTGGCATCGGTCCTCGGCCCCCACCGCAGCCACGGGTCCAGCGCCTTGCCCCGCACACCGCAGCCCAATGAGCGGGGACCATGGTAATGCCGGCCGTTGGGCCCTCCTTGTGCCGCTCCTATCACTACCTGGGCGGAAACGACCTGATTTTCGTGCGATTTCAATGTGATACGAAATTTTGCCTGTGGCCAATAACTGTCTGAAAATGCTCTGGAATTTTTGTTTCTGCCCAGATGGTGCTATGGCCCATCATGGAATGGCAGGCGTCTTCTTCGCGGCGCGTCGTCACGCGCCGGCGCGGCGGCGCCAAGCCCGCCTCACCGCCACCGCCGCGGAATCTTGAACGGCAGCATCATCTGGATCGGCAGCGCCGCGAAGCGGTCGAGCGACAGGCTTTCATGCACCGCCGTCGCCGGCTCGCCGCACAGATGCGTCTCCACCACGGAGCGCGCATAGAAGGGCGCATCCTCCAGCACCTGCACGACGCGCGGCTGATGCCCCGCATCCACCCTCGTCGGCCGGCGGATGCCCCAGCGCGTCCGCGGCAGCAGGGCAGGGGAGGGCACCGCCATCTCGCTCACCTGCGCCCCCGCATCGACGCGGAGCGCGAGCGACTGCCGCGTCCCGTCCCGCCGCTGCGCGTTGTAAAGGATCGCCGCCCCCTCCTGCAGCGGCGCCCGGCACCAGTCCCATTCGACGAAGTCCCGCTCCAGCGGTGCATCCCCGTCATTGGTGTCGAAATAGGCCGCCCCCGACCAGCTCAGGCTCGGCTTCTCGAACGCGACCTCCGCCCGCCCCACCGCCGCGATCGGCTGCCAGCGATGCCGCCCCGCCGCATCGAGCAGGAAGCGCCGCGGATTGATCCCCGCCGGCCGGATGCGCACCACGCCGCGCAGCCGCGAGGGGATCGGCGCCGTCACCTCCTCGACGCGGATGGTCAGCACCTCGCCATCCCACTCCAGCGCGCTCGGCCCGAGCTGCAGCGTCGTCGCGCTGCGCCGCACCGATTGGCGCCCGCGCTCCGTCATCGCCCAGCGCCGCGGCGCGCCGTAGAGCGCCACGTTCAGCCCCGAATGATGCAGCGGATCCGCGGCACCCTGCCTGCGCGCCATGGCGTAGTAGGGCGAGAAGACGCTGCCGAGGAAGGCGATGATGGTCAGCCCGTGCCGCCCGTCATCGCTCAGCGCGTCGACATACCACCAGGCATAGCCGTCCGGCGCGACCGCGCGGTCGAATCCAGGTGCCCAAGCAGCTGCGCCGCCGCCAGCCGCCCCGACATCGCCGCCATCGGCACGCCCGGCCCTGGATGCACGCTCCCCCCCGCCAGGAAGAGGCCCGGCAGCTTGGTCGCCGCCCCCGGCCGGCCGAAGCTGCTCGCCCAGCCATGCAGCGCCCGGCCGTAGAGCGCCCCGCCCGTCGCCGGGAAGAGCCGCTCGAAGCCCAGCGGCGTGGTCAAGGTCGTCGCCTCTGGCCGCCGGTCCACCCGCAGCCCGCAGCGCCGGAGCAGGTCGAAGCTGTTCGTCTCGCATGATGCGGTCTCCTCGGCGGTGAAGGCGCGCCGGTCGCCGAGCGCCGGCGCATTGGTCAGCACGAGCAGCCGCTCCGGCCCGTCCGGCCCGGCCCCCCGGTCGTCGCGGTCCTGCGCGCAGACATAAACGGTGGGCGCCGAGGGCAGCCGCCCGCGCTCGAAGATGTCGCGGAACTCGGCCTCGTAGTCCTGCGAGAAGAACACCGTGTGGCGCGACAGCGGGAAGCCTGAGGTCCTCGCCTCCAGGCACCAGGTCATCGCCGAGAGGCTCCGCTCCGCTGCCGGCTTCGGCACCGCGCCCTGCGCGGCCGCGCCCAGCAGCCCGCCGGCGAGCGCCCCGAGATCGGCATTGGCGACGACGGCATCCGCCGCGATCCGCTCGCCGCCCTTCAGCACGACGCCCGACACCCGCCCGCCCTGCGCCTCGATCTCCTGCACCTCGGCGCCGTAGCGGAGCCTGGCCCCCTTGGCCTGCGCCAGCCCCCCCAGCGCCACCGCCAGCCGGTGCATCCCGCCCTCGACCAGCCACACCCCCGCCTGCTCGACATGCGCGACGAGCATCAGCGTGGCCGGCGCCTGGAAGGGCGAGGAGCCGCAATAGGTCGCATAGCGCCCGAAGAGCTGCCGCAGCCGCGGATCGCGGAAATGCTTGCCCAGCTCCTTCCACAGCGTGGCGAAGGGCGAGACGCCCCACATGTCGGAAAGCCCGCGCAACCCCGCCCCTGCCGCCAGCGACAGCGGCGTCGGCCGCGCCGCCCGGATGAAGGGCCCCTCCAGGGTCCGGTAGATCTTGCGCGCCCGCTCGCAGAATTCCCGGTAGCCGCGCGCCTCCGCCGCCCCGGCGAAGCGCCCGATCGCCTCCGCCGACTCGCCGATATCGGCGAAGAGGTCGAGGCTCTCCGCCTCGCTCCAGGCATGCCGCGCCAGCACCGAGACCGGCTGCAGGGCCACATGCTCCTCGAGCGACGCCCCCGCCTCGGCGAAGAGCTCCTCGAAGACCCAGCGCATGGTGAAGACCGTGGGCCCGCCGTCCATGCGCGAGGCGCCCGCGGCGACCTCCCGCATCTTCCCGCCCGGCGCAGCCGCCCGCTCGAGCACGGTCACATCAAGCCCGCGCGCCGCCAGCGAGACGGCCGCCGCCAGCCCGGCGATCCCGGCCCCGATCACCACCACGCGCGCTGCCGCAGGATTAGTCGTTGACGTCATCGTCCATAAGAGATGACACTTCCGACTGACAATCAAGCTTGACACTTATGTCAGCAGGGGAGGCCGCCATGGACGCCGTCACTCGGATCGAACGGGCCCTCAACGTCGCCGTCGCCCTGGCCGAAGGCCCCGGCCACCCGCCGCGCCTGGCCGAGGCCATGCGCTACGCCGTCTTCCCCCGCGGCGCCCGCCTCCGCCCGCGCCTCTGCCTCGCCGTCGCCGGTGCCCTCGGCGACGACCAGCCCGGCCTCGCCGAGAGCGCAGGCGCCGCCATCGAACTCCTGCACTGCGCCTCCCTCGTCCATGACGACCTGCCCTGCTTCGACGACGCCGCCACCCGCCGCGGCAAGCCCAGCCTGCACCGCGCCTTCGGCGAGCCGTTGGCCGTCCTCGCCGGCGACGCCCTCATCGTCCTCGCCTTCCAGCTCATGGCCCGCGCCTCCGCCGCCGCGCCGCAACGCCTCGGCCCCCTGATGCTGACCATCGGGGATTCTGTCGGCATGCCCACCGGCATCGTCGCCGGCCAGGGCTGGGAAAGCGAGCTCCGTTGCGACCTCGCCGAATACCAGCGGCAGAAGACCGGCTCCCTCTTCGCCGCCGCGACCGCCGCCGGCGCCGCCGCGGCGGGCGCCGAGCCCGATGCCTGGCGCCTCCTCGGCGACCGCCTCGGCGAGGCCTACCAGGTTGCCGACGACATCCGCGACGCCGTCTCCGACGAGGCCGAGCTCGGCAAGCCCATCGGCCAGGACGCTGCCCATGCCCGGCCGAGCGCCGTGTTGCAGCTCGGCCTCCCCGGCGCCATCGCCCGCCTCGAGTCCCTCGCCGCCGATGCGGCCGCCGCCATCCCGCCCTGCGCGGGCGCCGAGGCGCTGCGCGCCGTCATCCTGCTGGAGACGCAACGCCTGCTGCCGCGGAGCCTCGCGGTGCAGGCTGCGTGAAGCGGTCCGACGGCTGGGCCGGGAGGGGCGCCGCCCCTCTCGGGCTCTCCCCACCAAAGGCCGAAAGGCCTTTGGAAACCTCGAGTTTGCTCGATAAGGCGCGCGACGCTTACGACCGCATTCTCGCCAGCCCGCGCTTCCGCAGCCTGGCGACGCGGTTTCCGCTGACGCGGCCGGTCGCCCGCCGCCGCGTGCGGGCGCTCTTCGACCTCTGCGCCGGCTTCGTCTACTCGCAGGTTCTGCTCGCCTGCGTCCGCCTCCGCCTGTTCGAGATCCTCCATGCCGGGCCGGAGGAGGAATCCCGCCTCGCCGCGCGCCTCGGCCTGCCGCCCGAATCCGCCGCCCGTCTCTTCGCCGCCGCCGCCTCGCTCGGCCTGCTGGCGCGGCGCAGCGGCGGCCGCTGGGGCCTCGGCCCACTCGGCGCCGCCATGGTCGACAACCCCGGCGTCACGGCGATGGTCGAGCACCACGCCCTCGTCTATGGCGACCTCGCCGACCCGGTCGCCCTGCTGCGCCGCCCGCGCGGCGGGAACGACCTCTCCGGCTACTGGCCCTATGCCGAGACGGAGGACCCGACGACCCTCCGCCCCGACCAGGTCGCCGCCTACACGGACCTGATGGCCGCCTCCCAACCCATCATCGCGGAGGAGGTGCTGGCGGCCTATCCGCTCCGCCGCCACCGCTGCCTGCTGGATGTGGGGGGAGGCGACGGTTCCTTCCTCCGCGCCGCCGGCACGCTCCATCCGCATCTCCGGCTGATGCTCTTCGACCTCCCCGCCGTCGCCGAGCGCGCCCGTCCGCGCTTCGACGCCGCCGGCATGGCCAACCGCATGAGCCTCCATGGCGGCGACGTCACCGCCGACCCGCTGCCGCAAGGCGCCGACATCGTCAGCCTCGTCCGCGTCATCCACGACCATGACGACGACCGGGCGCTCGCCATCCTCCGCGCCGCCCGCGCTGCGCTGCCGCGCGGCGGCACGCTGCTGCTCGCCGAGCCGATGGCCGCCACCCCCGGCGCCGAGCCGATCGGCGAGGCCTATTTCGGCTTCTACCTCCTCGCCATGGGCACCGGCCGCGCCCGTAGCCCGGCCGAGCTCGCCGGCCTGCTCCAGCAAGCCGGCTTCACGGCGCCCCGCCTGCGCCCGACCAGCACCCCGCTGCTGGTTCGGGTCATGACAGCCGAGGCTGTCGTTAATCCTTGACACCCGTTAGTGTCAGTCTAAGCTGACACGAACCAGAAGAGGGAGGGCTGACGATGGATACGATGGCAGTCTTCCTGCAGGAGCCGGAGCAGCTGATGCTCCGCCGCCTCGACCTCACCCCGCCCGGCGCCGAGGATGTCGTCGTCGACGTCGAGTGGAGCGGCATCAGCACCGGCACGGAGCGCCTGCTCTGGAGCGGCCGGATGCCAAGCTTCCCCGGCATGGGCTACCCCCTGGTCCCCGGCTACGAGTCGGTCGGCCGCATCGCCCAGGCCGGCCCGCTCTCCGGCCGCACGCCCGGCCAGCGCGTCTTCGTCCCGGGCGCCCGCTGCTTCGGCCCGGTGCGCGGCCTCTTCGGCGGCGCCGCCCGCCGCCTGGTCGTCGCCGGCGAGAAGACCGTCCCCGTCGCCGATGAGCTGCGCGAGTCCGCCGTGCTGCTGGCCCTCGCCGCCACCGCGCACCACGCGACCGCCGGCGCCGCCCGGCCGGAACTCATCATCGGCCACGGCGTCCTCGGCCGCCTGCTGGCCCGCCTGGCGCTCGCCGCCGGTGCCGCGCCGCCCACCGTCTGGGAGAGCAACCCCGCCCGCCGCTCCGGCGCTGAGGGCTACCCCGTGCTCGACCCGGCCGAGGACCCGAAGCGCGACTACCGCAGCATCGTCGATGTCAGCGGCGACAGCGCCCTGCTCGACACGCTGATCTCCCGCCTCGGGCCGGGCGGCGAGATCGTGCTGGCCGGCTTCTACGCCGCCCCGCTCTCCTTCGCCTTCCCGCCCGCCTTCATGCGCGAGGCGCGGATCCGCATCGCCGCCGAGTGGCGCGCCCCGGACCTCGCCGCCGTCACGGCACTGATCGCGTCCGGCCGCCTCTCCCTCGACGGCCTGATCACCCACCGGGAGGCTGCGCCACAGGCCGCCTCCGCCTACCGCACCGCCTTTACCGATGCGTCCTGCCTGAAGATGGTCCTGGATTGGAGCGAGTGTTCATGAACGCATCCGTCGGCAAGCCCAACTCGGCCCAACCGCAGGCGAGCATGCAGGACGCGCTCCGCGCCGAGGCTGCGCAGGAGCCGGACGCACCGCACACCGGCCCGGTGAAGCGCGAGACCCAGGTCATCGCCATCTATGGCAAAGGCGGCATCGGCAAGTCCTTCACCCTGGCAAACCTCTCATACATGATGGCGCAGCAGGGCAAGCGTGTGCTGCTCATCGGCTGCGACCCGAAATCCGACACCACCAGCCTGCTCTTCGGCGGCCGCGCCTGCCCCACCATCATCGAGACCTCGTCGAAGAAGAAGCTGGCCGGCGAGGCCGTGCAGATCGGCGATGTCTGCTTCAAGCGCGACGGCGTCTACGCCATGGAGCTCGGCGGGCCCGAGGTCGGCCGCGGCTGCGGCGGGCGCGGCATCATCCACGGCTTCGAGCTGCTGGAGAAGCTCGGCTTCCACCAGTGGGACTTCGACTACGTCCTGCTCGATTTCCTCGGCGACGTGGTCTGCGGCGGCTTCGGCCTGCCGATCGCCCGCGACATGTGCCAGAAGGTGATCGTCGTCGGCTCCAACGACCTGCAAAGCCTTTACGTCGCCAACAATGTCTGCTCGGCGGTCGACTACTTCCGGCGCCTCGGCGGCAATGTCGGCGTCGCCGGCTTGGTCATCAACAAGGATGACGGCACCGGCGAGGCCCAGGCCTTCGCCGAGGCCGTCGGCATCCCCGTCCTCTCGGCCATTCCCGCCGATGACGACATCCGCCGCAAGTCCGCCAACTACGAGATCGTCGGCATGCCCGGCAGCCCCTGGGCCTCCGTCTTCGAGACCCTCGCCGAGCAGGTCGCCACCGCCCCGCCGGTCCGCCCCAACCCGCTCTCGCACGAGAACCTCCTCGGCCTCTTCAAGGGCGATGCGGTCGGCCGCGGCGTGGTGCTGAACCCGGCGACGATGGAGGATATGTGCGGCTCGGCCCTGGTCGAGAAGCCCTCCCTCGAAGTCGTCTACGAGGGCAGCTGAGCATGGCCGAGGGCGCATCCTGCCATGGCGGCCGCGAGACGATGCAGGCGGCCGCCCGTGCCGCCGGCAAGTCGGATGCGCTCGACCGGCTGATGGCTGACTATCCGCGCGGCCCGCACGACCAGCCGCAGAGCATGTGCCCGGCCTTCGGCTCGCTCCGCGTCGGGCTCCGCATGCGCCGCGTGGCGACGATCCTCTCGGGCTCCGCCTGCTGCGTCTACGGCCTGACCTTCACCAGCCATTTCTACGGCGCCCGCCGCAGCGTCGGCTACGTGCCCTTCAACTCCGAGACGCTGGTCACCGGCAAGCTCTTCGAGGACATCCGCGAGGCCGTCCACGCCACGGCGAAGCCCGACGAGCTGGACGCCATCATCGTCATCAACCTCTGCGTCCCGACCGCCTCCGGCGTGCCGCTGGACCTGCTGCCGAAGCAGATCGACGGCGTCCGCGTCATCGGCATCGACGTGCCCGGCTTCGGCGTCCCGACCCATGCCGAGGCGAAGGACGTCCTCGCCGGCGCCATGCTCCGCTACGCCCGCCGTGAGGCCGAGGCCGGCCCCGTCGCCCGCCCCGCCTCCCTGGTCGAGGGCGAGCCGACCGTCGCGCTGATCGGCGAGCTCTTCCCCGCCGACCCGATGGGCGTCGCCGCCCTGCTCGCGCCGATGGGCCTCGCCGTCGCCCCGCAGACGCCGGCCCGCGAATGGCGCGACCTCTATGCCGCGCTCGATTGCGAGGTGGCCGCCGCCACCCATCCCTTCTACACCGCGAGCATCCGCGAATTCGCCGCCGCCGGCCGCCCGGTCGTCGGCTCCGGCCCCGTCGGCGTCGAGGGCACCGAAGCCTGGCTGCAGGGCATCGGCCGCGCCGCCGGCCTGCCGCAGTCCCGCATCGACATCGCCAAGGCAAAGGCGCTGCCTGCGGTCCAGGCCGCCCTCGCCGCCGCGCCGATCACGGCCCGCATCACCGTCTCGGGCTATGAAGGCTCCGAACTGCTCGTCGCCCGCCTGCTGACCGAGGCCGGCGCCGACGTCCCCTATGTCGGCACCGCCTGCCCGCGCACCGAATGGTCCGAGGCCGACCGCGCCTGGCTCGCCGCCCGCGGCACCCATGTCCAGTACCGCGCCAGCCTCGAGCAGGACATCGCCGCGATGACCGAGGTGAAGCCCGACCTCGCCCTCGGCACCACGCCGCTGGTGCAGAAGGCAAAGGAGATGGGCATCCCCGCCCTCTACTTCACCAACATGGTCTCCGCCCGCCCGCTTTTCGGCCCTGCCGGCGCCGGCTCCATGGCCGCGATCGTGGCGGCGCAGACCAAGGGCCGCGAGCGCTTCTCCCGCATGGTCGGGTTCTTCGACGGCGTCGGCACGCCCAACCGCGCCGGCTACGGCTTCCAGGGCAAGCCCGAGGAGCCCGCCGGCTTCCGCGACCGCCAGCGCAAGCTGCGCGCCGCCAAGGCCAAGGCCGACGAAGCGGTGGGGAGCTAGCCCGATGCTCGTCCTCGACCACGATCGCGCCGGCGGCTACTGGGGCGCCGTCTATGCCTTCACCGCGGTGCGCGGCCTGCGCACCGTGATCGATGGCCCGGTCGGCTGCGAGAACCTGCCCGTCACCGCCGTGCTTCACTACACCGACGCCCTGCCGCCGCACGAGCTGCCGGTGGTGGTCACCGGCCTCGACGAGGAAGCCCTCTCCCAGACCGGCACCGAAGGCCCGATGAAGCGCGCCGCCGCCACCGGCGATGCCGACCTCCCCGCCGTCGTCGTCACCGGCAGCATCGCCGAGATGATCGGCGGCGGCGTGACGCCCGAGGGCAGCAACCTCCGCCGCTTCATCCCGCGCACCATCGACGAGGATCAGTGGCAAGCCGCCGACCGCGCCATCAACTGGCTCTGGACGGAATTCGGCGCCAAGAAGGTCCGCGCCCGCAAGCGCGCCGAGGGCAGCCCGCCCCGCGTCAACCTGATCGGCCCGATCTACGGCACCTTCAACATGCCTTCCGACCTCGCCGAGATCCGGCGCCTGGTCGAGGGGATCGGCTGCGAGATCAACCTCGTCTTCCCGCTCGGCAGCCATGTGGACGACATTGCCCGCCTGCCGGATGCGGATGTCAACATCTGCCTCTACCGCGAATTCGGCCGCAAGCTCTGCGAGACGCTGGAGCGGCCCTACCTGATGGCGCCCATCGGCCTCTTCGCCACCACCAATTTCCTCCGCAAGCTCGGCGAGCTGACCGGCCTCGACCCGGAGCCTTTCATCGAGCGCGAGAAGCACACCACGATCAAGCCGATCTGGGACCTCTGGCGCAGCGTCACCCAGGACTTCTTCGCCACCGCCAGCTTCGCCGTGGTGGCGACGGAAACCTATGTGCGCGGCCTCCGCCGCTTCTTCGAGGAGGAGATGGGCGTGCCCTGCGCCTTCTCCTTCGCCCGCCAGCCGGGGCTGAAGACCGACAACGCCGCGGTGCGCGCGGCCGTCCACAAGACGCCGCACCTCGTCCTCTTCGGCTCCTACAATGAGCGGATGTACGCGGCCGAGGCGAAGGCCCGCAGCACCTACATCCCGGCCAGCTTCCCGGGCGCCATCATCCGCCGCGCCATCGGCACGCCCTTCATGGGATATGCCGGCGCGACCTACCTCATCCAGGAATACTGCAACGCGCTGTTCGACGCGCTCTTCCACATCCTCCCACTGGGGACGGACCTGGACCGCGTCGCCGCCACCCCGGCCCGCCCCGCCGAGCGCTGGGAGCCGGAGGCACAGTCCCTGCTCGAGGCGCATCTCGAGACGGAGCCCTTCCTGCTCCGCATCTCGGCCGCCAAGCGCCTCCGCGACCGCGCCGAGCGCGACGCCCGCGAGGCCGCCGAGCCGGTCGTCACCGCATCCCGCATCGCCGCGCTGCTGCGCGACCTTGCCGAGGGCCGCGTCGCATGACCGGCCCCCACCCCTTCGCCGCGCGCCCCTGCCGCGCGGCCACCAGTCGTGCGTGGCTCAACCGGCCGCGTCGATCCCTGCCGCGCGGGAGTTGCGCGGTAACGGCCGCAAGGCCGCCATCACAGAGGTAATCGAGATGGCCGGTACTGACATGCGAGATGGCTCGCTGACGGGGCTGACGGAGAACGAAGCGAAGGAGTTCCACGGAATCTTCGTGACGTCCTTCATCATCTTCACCGTCATCGCCATCGTTGCGCACTTCCTGGTTTGGCAATGGCGCCCCTGGCTTCCTGGCCCGCGCGGCTACACGCAGTCGATGATCGACGGCGCGGCCTCGCTCGCCACCTACTTCACCTGAGAGGAGGGCAGAACACATGTGGCGCATTTGGCTGCTGTTCGATCCGCGTCGCGCGCTGGTCGGGCTCTTCACCTTCCTCCTCGTGCTCGCACTGGTGATCCACTTCATCCTGCTCAGCACGAACCGCTTCAACTGGATCGAGGGTCCGCGCCCGCAGGCGATGATCACCGATACCATCAGTTCGGTCGTCTAGCGCGACCGTCCGGGTGGCGGACGGGGCAACCCCTCGTCCGCCGCCGACCTGACTGCAACGAGGCTGCCCACACGGACCGCCTCCCCATCCGGGGTATCCACCATGGCGATGCTCAGCTTTGAGAGGAAGTACCGCGTCCGCGGCGGCACCCTGATCGGGGGCGACCTCTTCGACTTCTGGGTCGGCCCCTTCTATGTCGGCTTCTTCGGCGTCACGACCATCTTCTTCAGCCTGCTCGGCACGGCGATGATCTTCTACGGGGCCGCCCTCGGCGGCACCTGGAACCCGTGGACGATCAACATCGCCCCGCCCGACCTGAAATACGGCCTCGGCCTCGCCCCGCTGAAGGAGGGCGGGATCTGGCAGATCGTCACCGTCTGCGCCCTCGGCGCCTTTGTCTCCTGGGCGCTGCGCCAGGCGGAGATCTCGCGCAAGCTCGGCATGGGCTACCACATCCCCGTCGCCTACAGCATGGCGGTCTTCGCCTACTTCACCCTGGTGGTGATCCGCCCGGTGCTGATGGGCGCCTGGGGCCACGGCTTCCCCTACGGGATCCTCAGCCATCTCGATTGGGTGTCGAACACCGGCTACCAGTACCTGCACTTCCACTACAACCCGGCGCACATGCTCGCGGTGACCTTCTTCTTCACCACGACGCTCGCCCTGTCGCTGCACGGCGCGCTGGTGCTCTCGGCCATCAACCCCGCCCCGGGCGAGGACGTGAAGACCGCGGAGCACGAGAACACCTTCTTCCGCGACACCATCGGCTATTCCATCGGCACCCTCGGCATCCACCGCCTCGGCCTCTTCCTGGCGCTCTCCGCCGGGTTCTGGAGCGCCGTCTGCATCGTCATCTCGGGGCCCTTCTGGACCCATGGCTGGCCGCAGTGGTGGAGCTGGTGGCTCAACCTGCCGATCTGGAACTGAGCCCCGAGCAAGGAGGAGGAACATCCCCATGGCGGAATATCAGAACATCTTCACCCGCATCCAGGTGAGAGGCCCGGCCTATATCGGCGTGCCGCTCGCCCGCCACGACAGCCCGCGCGACGGCAAGCCGAATTTCGCCTATGTGCTCGGCTGGCTCGGCGACGCGCAGGTCGGCCCGATCTATCTCGGCTGGCTCGGCATCATCTCGCTCATCTTCGGCTTCGCCGCCTTCGAGATCATCGGCCTCAACATGCTGGCCTCGGTGAACTGGAACGCCCTGCAATTCATCCGCCAGCTGCCCTGGCTGGCGCTCGAGCCGCCCTCGCCGGCCTATGGCCTCAGCATCCCGCCGCTGGCGGAAGGCGGCTGGTGGCTGCTGGCCGGCCTGTTCCTGACGCTGTCGATCCTGCTCTGGTGGGCCCGCACCTACCGCCGCGCCCGGCAGCTCGGCCTCGGGACGCATGTGCCCTGGGCCTTCGCCGCCGCCATCTGGCTCTACCTGGTGCTCGGCTTCTTCCGCCCGCTGCTGATGGGCTCCTGGTCGGAGGCGGTGCCCTTCGGCATCTTCCCGCATCTCGACTGGACCAACGCCTTCTCCGTCCGCTACGGCAACCTGTTCTACAACCCCTTCCACATGCTCTCGATCGTCTTCCTCTACGGCTCGACCCTGCTCTTCGCCATGCACGGCGCGACCATCCTGGCCTCCGGCCGCTTCGGCTCGGAGCGCGAGGTGGAGCAGGTGATCGACCGCGGGACGGCGCATGAGCGCTGCGCCATCTTCTGGCGCTGGACCATGGGCTTCAACGCCACCTTCGAGAGCGTCCACCGCTGGCTCTGGTGGTTCGCCGTGCTGACCCCAATTACGGGCGGCATCGGCATCCTGCTGACCGGCACCGTGGTCGACAACTGGTACCTCTGGGGCGTCAAGCACGGCATCGCCCCTGCCTATCCGGAGGTTTTCCGCGCCATGCCCGACCCACTCCTCACGCCGGGGGCCGCACAATGAGCTTCTCCCTCAAACTCGGCGCGGTGCTCGCCGGCCTGCTCGGCCTGGCGGTCATCCTCTTCACCTTCGAGCGCCCGCCGGTGGAGACGGTGCAGACCGGCTTCCGCGGCGTCGCCCTGGGCAACATCGCCAACCCGCGGCTGCAGCCGGCGCTGGCTGCGGCCAACCAGCTCCCGGCCATGATCCCGAACGTGCCGGCGGTCGGGCCCAAGGCCGGCCAGGCCTACCAGAACGTGCAGGTGCTGGGCGATCTGGGCGTCGCCCAGTTCGCCCGCACCATGGCGGCGATGACGGCCTGGATCTCGCCCCAGCAGGGCTGCGGCTACTGCCACAACACGGCGAACATGGCCTCCGACGAGGTTTACACCAAGGTCGTCGCCCGGCGGATGCTGCAGATGGTCGCCCGCATCAATGCGGAGTGGAAGCCGCATGTGCTGGAAACCGGCGTGACCTGCTACACCTGCCACCGCGGCAACCCGATCCCGGCCAATGTCTGGTCGCAGGACGCGGGCGGCCGGACGGCCGGCTTCGCCGCCAATCCGGGGGGGCAGAACCTCGGCGCGGCGTCGGTCGGCTACAGCTCGCTGCCCTACGACCCCTTCAGCGCCTATCTCGAGCAGGCCGACAATATCCGGGTGCAGAGCCCGACGGCCCTGCCGACCGGCGACACCCAGAAGGTGAAGGACACCGAGCAGACCCTGGGGCTGATGATCCACTTCTCCTCCTCGCTCGGGGTGAACTGCACCACCTGCCACAACACCCGGGCCTTCGGCGCCTGGGACCAGAGCTCGCCGCTGCGCACCAATGCCTGGCACGGGATCCGGATGGTGCGGGACATCAACAACAACTTCATCGAGCCCCTGCAGCCGGTCTGGGCGGCCAACCCGAACGGCCCGGCCAGCGGCCCGCACCGCCCCCGCCTCGGCGCGGCCGGGGACCCGCTGAAGGTGAACTGCGCCACCTGCCACCAGGGGGTGAACAAACCGCTCAACGGGGTGTCGATGCTCCGCGACTACCAGGAGCTGAACCTCATCACCAAGATCGACGCGCCTCCGCCCATCCGGCGGTAAGGCTCGCCCGACCAGGGGCCGGCATCCCTCCGCAAAGGGGGGTGCCGGCCCCTTCACGTTTGGGGGTCGGGACGGGTTGCGGGTCCCGCCGCTTCGGCTATATGCATCCTGGCCCTTGCGCCCCGCGTTCTATTTCGCCCGGCCCGATGGCCGCCGCCGCTCCGAGGACGTCACCGCCTATGAATTCGCTCGAGCTGAACAAGGCTTTCGCCGCAGTGCTGACGGCCGGCATCACCTTCATGGTGGCCGGGCAGGTCGGCAAGCTGCTGGTGCATGGCGAAGCGCCGCATGAAAGCGCCATCCGCATCGGCGACCCGACCGGCGGGGCCCCCGCCGCGGCTCCCGCCGCCGGCCCGGAGATCGAACCGATCTCCGGCCTCCTGGCCAGCGCCGACGTGGCCGCCGGCCAGCAGCTGAGCCAGCGGAACTGCGGCGCCTGCCACAGCTTCGACCAGGGCGGCCGCAACGGCATCGGCCCCAACCTCTACAACATCGTCGGCGCGCCGCATGGCCATGCCGAGGGCTTCAACTACTCCGCCGCGATCAAGGGCAAGCAGGGCCCCTGGGACTACGAGGAGCTGAACCACTGGCTCTACAAGCCGGCCACCTATGCGCCCGGCACCCGCATGGCCTTCGCCGGCCTGAGCAACACCCAACAGCGGGCGAATGTCATCGCCTATCTCCGCAGCCTGTCGCCGAGCCCGAAGCCGCTGCCGCCGGCCGGCCAGCCTGCCGCGCCGGCGGCTGCCGCTGCCCCGGCGGCTGCCGCCGCTCCGGCCGCCCCGGCCCCGGGCGGCGCCCCCGCCGCGACCCCGGCCGCCGCCTCGGCGGACATCCCGCCGGTCGCCCCGCTGCTGGCCAATGCCAACCCGGACAATGGCGCAGCCCTCAGCCGCCGCCTCTGCGGCGTCTGCCACAGCTTCAACGAGGGTGGCCGCAACGGCGTCGGCCCTAACCTCTATGACGTGGTCGGCAAGCCGCATGGCCATCTCGACAATTTCAATTACTCGGCGGCGCTGAAGGCCCATCAGGGCCCCTGGAACTACGAGGAGCTGAACCGCTGGCTCTACAAGCCGGCCGCCTATGCCCCTGGCACCCGCATGGGCTTCGCCGGCATCCCGAAGCCGGAGGATCGGGCGGACATCATCGCCTATCTGCGCAGCCTGTCGGCCAACCCGCAGCCGCTGCCCTGATGTGGCTGGGAGCTGGGCCCAGGGCGATCTCCGTTCGCACGGGCTCACGGAACCCGCTCCAGGTCATGATATCGGCGGGCAAATACCTCCGATCGGATGAGTCCATCTGATCGGGGTTTGCTCTAGCGGCTCAGCTCCCGCGTCATCGCCTCGATCCCGCCGAGGGTGAGCGGGTACATCCGGTCCTCCATCAGCTGCCGCACCAGGCCGATGGAATGCGTCCGCGCCCAGGCCGCCTGCGGCATCGGGTTGAGCCAAGCCGTCCGGCGGAAATGCCCGGTCAGCCGCGTCATCCAGGCGCTTCCCGGCTCCTCGTTCCAGTGCTCGACGCTGCCCCCGGGCTGGATGACCTCATAGGGGCTCATGCTCGCATCCCCGACGAAGACGGCCTTGTAGTCCGGCCCATAGGTCCTGAGCACGTCGAGGGTCGGCACCTCGCTCTCCCGCCGCCGCCGGTTGTTCGTCCAGAGCCGCTCATAGGGGCAGTTGTGGAAGTAGAAATGCGCGAGATGCTTGAACTCCGCCCGCGCGGCCGAGAACAGCTCCTCCGAGAGCTTCACCCAGTCGTCCATCGACCCGCCGATATCGAGGAAGAGCAGCACCTTCACCGTGTTGTGCCGCTCCGGCACCATCTTCAGGTCGAGCGACCCAGCATTGTTGGCGGTCGAGCGGATGGTGTCCGGCAGGTCGAGCTCCGTCGCCGCCCCCTGCCGGGCGAAGCGCCGCAGCCGCCGGAGCGCCAGCTTGATGTTCCGCGTGCCGATCTCGACCGAATCGTCGAGGTCCCTGAACTCCCTCTTGTCCCAGACCTTCACCGCCCGCCGGTGCCGGCTCTCCTCCTGCCCGATCCGGACGCCCTCGGGGTTGTAGCCATGGGCGCCGAAGGGCGAGGTCCCCGCCGTCCCGATCCACTTGCTGCCGCCCTGGTGCCGCCCCTTCTGCTCGGCGAGGCGCTGGCGCAGCATCTCCATCAGCTTGTCGAAGCCGCCCGCGGCCTCGATCGCCGCCTTCTCCTCGTCGGAGAGCAGCTTCTCCGCCATCTTGCGCAGCCATTCCTCCGGCAGCTGCCGCACCAGCTCCTCGAACCCCTCGCCCTCGGCCGGCTCCAGCCCCTTGAACACCTCGCCGAAGACCCGGTCGAAACGGTCGAGATGCCGTTCGTCCTTCACCAGCGCCGCCCGGCTGAGATGGTAGAAGTCGTCGACGCTGTAACCGGCGACGCCCTCCTTCATCCCGCGCAGCAGGGCGAGGTACTCGGTGATGCTCGCCGGGATGCCGGCCGTGCGAAGCGCGAGGATGAAGTGCGCCAGCACGGCCGCCTACCTCTGCCGCTGCCGCGACAGGAAGGCCAGCCGCTCGAACAGGTGGACGTCCTGCTCGTTCTTCAGCAGCGCCCCGTGCAGCGGCGGGATCGCCACCTTCGGGTCGGAGGAGCGCAGCACCTCCGGCGGCAGGTCCTCGATCATCAGCAGCTTCAGCCAGTCGAGCAGCTCGGAGGTCGCCGGCTTCTTCTTCAGCTCGCCGACGCCGCGGACCTGGAAGAAGACGTTCAGCGCCTCCCGCGCCAGCTCCTGCTTGATGTCGGGGAAATGCGCCTGGACGATCCGCTCCATCGTCTCCCGGTCGGGGAAGCGGATGTAGTGGAAGAAGCAGCGGCGGAGGAAGGCATCCGGCAGCTCCTTCTCATTGTTCGAGGTGATGATGACGACCGGGCGGTGCCGCGCCACCACCGTTTCCTTCGTCTCGTAGACGAAGAACTGCATCCGATCGAGCTCGAGCAGCAGGTCGTTCGGGAATTCGATGTCAGCCTTGTCGATCTCGTCGATCAGCAGGACATGCTGCCGGTCAGCCGCGAAAGCCTCCCACAATTTGCCCCGCACGATGTAGTTGGAGATGTCGTGCACCCGCGCATCGCCGAGCTGCCCGTCGCGCAGCCGGGAGACGGCGTCATACTCGTAGAGCCCCTGCTGCGCCTTGGTCGTCGACTTGATGTGCCACTCGATCAGCGGCAGGCCGAGCGCCTTCGCCACCTCATGCGCCAGCACCGTCTTGCCGGTGCCCGGCTCGCCCTTCACCAGCAGGGGCCGCTGCAGGGCGACCGCAGCGTTGACCGCCACCTCCAGGTCGCGCGAGGCGATGTAGTTCTCGGTGCTCCTGAACCCGGCCACGCCTGCCCCCCGATGCCGCCCTGGACCGGAAAGGTGGCCTCTCCCCCGGCATCGGGCAAGCTATCTTCGCCCCCTGCCACGGAGCCCCGCCATGCCCGAGCCCATGCCCGTCGAAGCCGCCGCCCATCGCTGGTTCGGCCGCAAGCCCCACGACCTCTCCGCCGCCGAGCGCCTGGTCCTCGCCTCAGCGAAGGAGCAGCGGGTCATCAGCCGCAACATCGAGCGGGATTTCGACGGGGACCTCACCTTCGGCCAGCGCCTGGCCGACCGCGTGGCGGAATTCGGCGGCTCCTGGGCCTTCATCATCAGCTTCGGCCTGTTCCTGACGGCCTGGGTGCTGCTGAACACGCTGCTGCCGCGCCCCTTCGACGCCTACCCCTACATCTTCCTCAACCTGCTGCTCTCGATGATCGCCGCCATCCAGGCGCCCGTCATCATGATGAGCCAGAACCGCCAGGCGGCGCGGGACCGGGTGGACGCAGCGCATGATTACGAGGTCAACCTGAAGGCCGAGATCGAGATCATGGCCCTGCACGAGAAGCTGGACCAGCTCCGCACCCGCGAGATCGAGGCGCTGCTTGCGCGCCAGCAGGAGCAGATCGACCTGCTGACGCGGCTGCTGCAGGAGGGCAGGGCAGGGGACGGGCACCGGCCCTGAGCCCTGGCCGCCCCGGGACCGGGCCGGCTGTCTTGGAATTTCCACCCGATGCCGCTAAGCACGCCGCCGAAGCCCCCATCAGGATCGATTTCGCATGCCGCGCGCACTTATTACAGGAGTCACCGGCCAGGACGGGGCGTATCTCTCGAAGCTCCTGCTCGACAAGGGCTATGAGGTCTTCGGCCTGCTCCGCCGCTCCTCCTCGGGTGACGTGATCGACGAGCGCCTGCGCTGGCTCGGCATCGCCGGGCAGGTGCGGATGATGGACGGCAACCTGATCGACCTCTCCGCCCTCATCCGCATCCTGAACGAGGTGAAGCCGGACGAGGTCTACAACCTCGGCGCCCAGTCCTTCGTGAAGACCTCCTGGAACCAGCCGCTGCTGACCGGCCAGGTGACGGCGCTCGGCGCCAACAACCTGCTGGAGGCGGTGCGGCTCGTGGCCCCCGGCGCCCGCTTCTACCAGGCCTCCTCCTCCGAGATGTACGGCCTGATCCAGGAGCCGGTGCAGAGCGAGACGACGCCCTTCTACCCGCGCTCGCCCTATGCCGTCGCCAAGCTCTATGCCCACTGGATGACGGTGAACTACCGCGAGAGCTTCGGCCTGCATGCCTCGAGCGGCATCCTCTTCAACCATGAGAGCCCGCTGCGCGGCATCGAATTCGTCACCCGCAAGGTCACCGACGGCGCCGCCCGCATCAAGCTCGGCCTGGCGACCGAACTGCTCATGGGCAACATGGACGCCAAGCGCGACTGGGGCCATGCCCGCGACTATGTCGAGGCGATGTGGCTGATGCTGCAGCAGGACAAGCCGGACGACTACGTCGTCGCCACCGGCCGCACCGTCACCGTGCGCGACATGGCGCGCATCGCCTTCGAGCATGTCGGGCTGAACTACGAGGAGTTCGTGAAGGTCGACCCGGCCTTCCTCCGCCCCGCCGAGGTCGACATCCTGCTAGGCGACGCCTCCAAGGCCAGGGCGAAGCTCGGCTGGGAGCCGCGGACGACGCTCGAGGACATGATCACGGAGATGGTCGAGGCCGACCTGTTCCGCCACCGCGCCCGCATGCGCTGAGCCTGGGCCATGGCCGCACCGGCGCGTATCCTGGTGACCGGCGCGGGCGGCTTCGTCGGCCGCAACCTGCTTCCCGCGCTGCGCGCCGCCTTTCCCGCGGCGGTGCTGATCGGCGCCGGCCGCGAGGCCGCCGTTCCGGGCATGGATGAGAGCCATCGCTTCGATCTCCTCGACCCCGCCGGCCTGGACGCGGTCATCGCCGCCGCCCGGCCCGATGCGGTGCTGCACCTCGCCGCCCAGTCCAGTGTCCCCGCCTCCTTCCGCGCCCCGGCCGAGACCTGGCGGTCCAACCTGCTCGGCACCCTGGCCCTGGCCGAGGCGGTGATGCGCGAGGCGCCCGAGGCCAGCTTCCTCTTCGTCTCCTCTGGCGAGGTCTATGGCCTCGGCTTCCAGTCCGGCGAACCGCTCGACGAGATGGCGGCCTTCCAGCCCGCCAACCCCTACGCCGCCAGCAAGGCCGCGGCGGACCTGGCGATCGGCGAGATGGCGCTGCGCGGCCTGCGCGCCCTTCGGCTCCGCCCCTTCACCCATATCGGGCCCGGCCAGACGCCGAATTTCGCCGTCGCCAGCTTCGCCCGCCAGGTTGCCCGGATCGAGGCCGGGCGACAGGAGCCGGTGCTTCGCACCGGCGCCCTCGATCGCTGGCGCGACCTTCTCGACGTGCAGGACATCTGCGCCGCCTATGTCCGGGCCCTCGCCCTGGCGGACCGGCTGCCGCCCGGCCTCCCGCTCAACCTGTGCAGCGGCGAGCCGCGCCGCATCGGCGACATCCTGGACCAGCTGCTCGCCCTGGCTGGCGTCGAGGCCCGTATCGAGCAGGAGGCTGCCCGCCTCCGCCCAACCGATGTCGTGCGCATCCAGGGCAACCCCGGCCGCGCCCGCGCAACTCTGGGCTGGACCCCTGCCATCCCCTGGGAGGAGACCCTACGCTCCATCCTCGTCGAGTGGCGCAGCCGCGTCGCGGCCGGCGATTAGGCCGCGAGGCCGGCGCCTGACCTGAACGGAACGCCCTATGCCGATGTCCCATCCGCTCAAGCCGCAGGTGCTGCGCGACCTGGCGGAGATCGACGGCGCGGATGGCTGGTGGGAAGCCACGGGCCCCGCGGCCGCCTTCCGCCTGGCGCCGGGCCCGGCCGGCCTGCCGACGGGCTGGCTCCGCCTCACCATGGCGGTGCAGGCGCCGCGCAACGCTCTCACCCTGCCCGGCATCAAGGTCGATGCCGGTGCCGGCTACCAGCCGCTCCGGGTCCTGCTGGCGCGCCGTTCCGCCCAGGGCCGCTGGAGCCTGGTGATCCATGTGCCGACGCAGGCCATCGCCCTGTCGATGACCCCGCCGGTGACGCAGGGTCCCTTCCATCTCGGCCCCATCGCGGCACGGCCGACGACACGGCCGCTGGTCGGCGCCCGCCTTGCCCTGTCGCTCGGCCGGCGCTGGGCGCAGGAGCCGCGACAGGCCACCCGCTCGGCGCGCAGCCTGACCGCGGCCTGGCGCGGCCAGGGCCGAGCCGGCCTGCGCCAGGCACTCGGCCAGGCCCTGTTCGACAGCGGCACGGTCGCCACGGCGCCGGCCATTCCCGTCGCCGACCGCTACCAGCAATGGATCATGGAGCAGGAGGGCCTTGCCCCGCCCGCCGTCAGCGCCGAGGCCCGGCGCGTCACCCTGCTGCTGCCGGTCCGCGCCGGGGAGGCGGCTGCGCTTCCGGCAACGCTCGCCAGCCTGCAGGACCAGCCGGGCGCTGAATGGGATTGCCGCCTCGGCCTGGCGCCGGGGGTCGAGCCGCCCGCCGGTCTCGATCCTCGCATCGCCACCCTCGTCTTGGAGAGTGCCGAGCGCGGCGCGATGCTGGCCGCCCTCGCCGCCGGCGCTGGCGGCGAGCGGCTCCTGGTGCTCGACCCCGGCGACCGGCTGGTCCCGGACGCCCTCGCCGCCCTTGCCGCGCCGGAGGCCGCGCTCGTTCATGGCGACGAGGATCGCATCGGCCCCAATGGCCGCCGCGCCTTGCCCTTCCTCAAACCGGAATGGTCGCCCGAGCTGCTGGAAGCCTTCAACTATCCGGGGCGCCCGGTCGCGCTGGACCGCGCCGCCGTGGAGGCCGTCGGCGGCTTTGCGCCCGGTACCGGCGCCGGCGCGGAATGGGACCTCCACCTCCGCCTTGCCGCCAGCGGGCGGGTTGCCCGCATCCCCCGCATCCTCTGCCACCGCCCGGCCGACGCCCCGGCCGACCGGCCCCCCGCGCACAGCCCCGACGCCGCCGAGCTGCGCGCGGTCATTGCCGCTCATTGGCAGCGCCAGGGCATCCCGGCCGAGGTGGCGACCCAGCCCGACGGCACCCAGCGCGCAACCTGGCCCATCGCCGATCCGCCCCTCGTCTCCGTCATCGTCCCGAACCGGGATCAGCCCGCGCTGCTGGCTCGATGCCTGCGTGGCCTGCTGGAGGAGACCGACTACCCGCGCATCGAGATTGTCATCGTCGACAGCGGCTCCTCCGATCCGGAGACGCTCGCCCTCTATGCCAAGCTCGAAGCGGCCGGCCGCATCCGCCTCGTCCCCTACCGCCACCCGTTCAACTACTCCGCCGCCTGCAATGCCGGCGCCCGCGCGGCCGGCGGCGCGCTGCTGCTTTTCCTGAACAACGACATCGCGGTGTCCCAGCCCGACTGGCTCGCGGAGCTCGTCCGCTATGCGCAGCGACCGGGCGTCGGCGTCGTTGGCACCATGATCGTGGGCCCGGACGGCACGCTGCAGCATGCCGGCACCACCCTCGGCATGCATCTCTGCGGCGCTCTCTTCCGCCTTGCGTCAGAGACGGAATGGGGCCCCATCGGCTCGCCATCGGTGCCGCGCACGGTCTCGGCGGTCATGGGCGCCTGCCAGATGGTCCGACGCGAGGCCTTCGCCCAGGCCGGCGGCTTCGACGAGAGCTTCGTCATGGCGAATGGCGACGCCGCCCTCTGCCTCGCCGCCGGCGCTCTGGGCTGGCGCACGGCCTACACGCCTTTCGCCCGCCTCATCCACCAGGAGGGCGCAAGCCGCGGCCGCCGCGACCCGGAGGCGGATCTGACGCGCACCGCTCTCGAGCTCCGCCGCCTCGGCTACCGCGAGGATCCCTTCTTCCACCCCGCCCTCGATGCCGACATCACCGTCCCGCGCCTCCGCGTCGGGGCGGAGCCGGGCAATTCCGCCAGCCTCGCGCGGGACATCCGGCGGCACGGCGCCGGCCTCGCCAGCCTGGTGCCCCTCGACCTCTGCAACGATGCCGACATCGCCGAGGCGGTCGGTCTGCCGGCCGAATCCCTGTTCTGGCGCCCCGTCCGCGCCGAGGCGATCGACGACCCCTGGTCTGCCGCCCGCTGGTGCCTCACCCTGCTGCGCCGCCGCCCCGACCTCCGCGCCCGTTTCCCCGACGCGCTCTCCGCCGGCGCCGGGGGCGCATTCGCCCGCTGGCTCGCCAACGAGGGCGCCACGGAGCTCTGCCTTCCTGCCCCTGCGCTGCCACGGATCGCCGCCGCCTTCGCCGCCGATCCCGCCGCCCGCGCCCGCCAGATCGTGCTGACGCAGTCGGGCCTCGCCGGGGATATGGCGCTTGCCTTCCTCCCCGCCGGCCGCGCCAGCCTGCTGGGCTTCCTGCTGCGCCGCGACGGCGTCCCGCTGCGGCTTGAGGAGATCTGGTGGCTCGCCCTCCTTTGCGCCGAGGACCCGGCGCGCGAGCTGCTGCTGAGCCACCGGTTCAACCCCAGCTGGCAGGCCCTCTTCCCCGACGGCCCCACCGCCTTCGGCCGCCGCCGCATGGCCGCCTGGCTTCGCGCCACTTATCGCTGCGAGGGCGCCTGGACCGATCCGTCCAACTGGCTCGAAACTCAGACCCCGGCCGAGCAACTCCGCCTCGGTTGGTCCAGCCGCCCGCACTGGCGGAATTGCCACCCGGATCCCTTCGCAACCCCTGCCGCCGCCCGCGCCCTGCTCGACTGGCTCGCCGGACCTGATGCTGGACTGGACGAGGGTGCAAGCGCCTGGCTCGCCGCCCAACCGCGGGAGGCGCTGGCGGAAGCCTTGGCCCGCCCCGGGCTGACCGTTATCGGCCATCTTTGCTACCCCTCGGGCCTCCGCACCTCGACCCTCTCCATCGTCCAAGGCCTCAGCGCACAGGGCTACGACCTGCCGCTGCGTGACGTGCCGGTCGATGCCGAACATGACCTGCCGGAGCATGCTGTGTTCGGCGGCTTCGAGCTGCACGACGCAACGCTCCTGCACATCCAGCCGGAGCCCTTCTTCCGCCGGGCCTATGCCTGCGCCGGACTGCAACCGCGACGGCCGCGCACGCATCGCATCGGCTACTGGTACTGGGAGCTCGACTCCGTGCCCGCCGGATGGGCCGGCGCCGCCGCCGAGGCCGACGAGATCTGGACCGCAACACGCTTCGTGGGCGACGCGCTGCGCTCGCGCTTCGACATCCCCGTTTTCGAGTTCATGCCCGGCGTCATGCTGCCGCCATTCACCCGCCGCGCACCGGAGCAGTTCGGCATTCCGTTCGGCCGCTTCACCTTCCTTTTCACCTTTCACATGATGAGCATCATGGAGCGGAAGAACCCGCTCGGCCTCATCCGCGCCTTCCGCCAGGCCTTCCGCAGGGAAGAGGAGGCGATGCTGATCCTGAAGACCTCCTTCGGCGAGAAGCATCCCGGCCTCATCGCGGAGCTGCATGCCGCCGCGGCCGAGGCAGGCGGCCGCATCATGATTATTGATCGCGTCTTCACCTTCGACGAGACCATCTCGCTGATGGACGCCTGCGACTGCTATGTTTCGCTCCATCGCAGCGAAGGGCTCGGCCTCACCATGGCGGAGGCGATGCTGCTGGCGAAGCCGGTCATCGGCACGCGCTATTCCGGAAACCTCGATTTCATGACGGAGGAGAACAGCCTCCTCGTCGACCATCGGCTGGTTCGGATCGCCAGGCCGATCCCGCCCTACGATGCCGGCACGCGATGGGCCGAGCCCTCGGAGGCGCATGCCGCGCAGCTGATGCGCCGTGTCTTCGAGAACCGCGACTTCGCCCGCGGCCTCGGCGCTCGTGCCCAAGCCGAGCTGCAGGAAAGCCTGTCGATGGACGCCGCCGGCCGCCGCATGGCGGCACGGCTGGAGGCCGTCCGCGTCGAGCGGCGGGGGAAGGTGAGCTAGCGCGGCATCCGTTCGCACCGCTCCTACTTCCTGCCCGAGCCAGTCAGGCGGTCCGGTGGGGTACTCCCACCGGATCGGGGCTCGCCCTCAGGCCTTCGCCAGCCCCGCCGCCTTCATCGCCTCCCCGAGCGAGGCATCCGCCTTGGCCAGATGCTCCCCGAAGCCCGCCGCATCCGCATAGGTCATGCCGAAGCCACGGCTGTTGAGGAAGTCCTTGTACTCCTGGCTCTGGTACACCTTCCCGAGCGCCGCCTCCGCCGCCGCCTTGACCTCGGCCGGCAGCCCCGGCGGCCCGGCGATCCCGCGCCAGGCGCCGGTCTGGTAGTCGACCCCCATCGCCTCCTTCAGCGTCGGGAAGTTGGGGAAGACCGACAGCCGCTCCGGCGCCATCACCGCGAGCGTCCGCGCCCGCCCGGCATCGAGCATCGCCCGCGCCTCCGGCACGGAGCAGGTGGTGAAGTCGAGGCCGCCCGCGGCGAGGTCCTGCATCGCCGGCGCCGCGCCGTTGCTCGGCACCCAGCGCACGTGGTTGGCCGGCAGCCCCATCGCCCCGAGCCAGCCGGCCAGCGCCAGGTGCCATATGCCGCCCTGGCCCGTGCCGCTCGCCTTGAACTTGCCGGCGGGGCTCGCCTTGATCGCATCCGCCAGCTGCTGGACATTCTGGTAGGAGGAGCTGGCATTCACCTGGATGCCCGGCGGGTCGTTGTTCATCAGCCCGATCGGGGTGAAATTCTTGTAGGTGACCTCGGTCAGCCCCTGCCAGTGTAGCATGCAGATCTCGGCCGTGATCATCCCCAGCGTGTAGCCATCCGGCTGGGCCGAGGCGATGGCCGCATGCCCGACCACGCCGGAGCCGCCCGTCCGGTTCACCACGTTGAAGGGCTGGCCCAGCTCCTTCTCCAACAGCGTGGCGATGATGCGGAGCACCGCATCCGTCCCGCCGCCGGCTGCCCAGGGGCAGAGCATCTGCACCGGCCGCGCGGGCCAGCGCGGCTGGGCAAGCGCGGGGGAGGCGAGCAGCGCGGCGCCCGCCCCCATCAGGCTGCGGCGGTCGATCATCGGCATGGCGTTTCCTCCGGCTTTGCTTGATTCATTTCTATTCCGCCGCGCCCTGCGCCGGCAAGCGCCGCCCGCCCGTGCGGTTCCAGATCCAGACGCCAAGCGGCCAGAGCAGCGCCCCGATGGTCATCGCCGCCAGCACCGCCGAGACCGGCCGCTCGAAGAAGGGCATCACGTCGCCGTCCGACTTGATGAGCGAGGTGATGAAATTCTGCTCCACCATCGTCCCCATGACGATGCCGAGGACGAGCGCCGCCACCGGATAGCCGTTCCGCTCCATGACGAAGCCGAGGATGCCGAAGAGCCCGACCAGCAGCACCGAGAACAGGTTGTTCCCCGTCGCATAGGAACCGACGGCGCAGAGCAGCAGGATCACCGGCATGATCGCCGCCCGCGGCGCCCGCAGCACCTGGGAGGCGACGCGGATCATGACGATCCCGAGCGGGATCATGATGATGTTGGCGATGATAAAGATGAGATAGAGCGCATACATGCTGCGCGCATTCTCGGTGAAGAGCGTCGGGCCGGGATTGAGCCCCTTCATGTAGAGCACGCCGATGGCGATCGCCGTGATCGTGTCGCCCGGGATGCCGAAGAGCAGCGAGGGCACCCAGCCCGAGGCGAGCGAGGCGTTGTTGGAGGCGCCGGCCTCCACCAGCCCCTCCGGATGCCCCGTGCCGAACTTCTCCGGCTCCCTCGAGAACTTCTTCGACATCGCGTAGGAGACCCAGGCGGCCATGTCGGCGCCTGCGCCCGGCAGCACGCCGATGATGATGCCGATGATGTTCCCCCGCCACATCGGCCACTGGTACTTCTTGGTCAGCTTCCACTGCCCGGCGAGGATGGAGCCGAACTTGCGATGCGGCAGCTTCGGCGGCTCCGCCGTCGCCATCGCCCGCATCACCTCGCTGACGGCGAAGACGCCGACCAGCGCCGGGATCGGCTCGATGCCGCCCAGCAGGTCCGTCAGCCCGAAGGTGAAGCGCGGCGTCCCCGCCGGGTTCTCCATCCCGATGCAGGAGACGAGCAGCCCGAGCAGCATGGAGGCGATCGCCTTGATCGGCGAGGAGCGCGCGACGAGCGTCGCGCACATCAGCCCGAGGAAGGCGAGCCAGAAATACTCGAAGGTCGAGAAGGACAGCGCCATCTCGGCCAGCAGCGGCGCCATCAGCACCAGCGACAGCGTCCCCACGATCCCGCCGATGGCCGAGAACCAGAGGCCGGCGCCGAGCGCCAGCTCCGCCTGGCCCTTCCGCGTCATCGCATAGGCCTCGTCCGTATAGGCGGCGGAGGCCGGCGTGCCCGGGATGCGCAGCAGGCAGCCCGGGATGTCGCCCGAGAAGATCGCCATGGCGGAGGCGGTGATGATGGTGGCGATGGCCGCGATCGGGCTCAGCCAGAAGGTCACCGGCACCAGCAGCGCCGTCGCCATGGTGGCGGACAGCCCGGGCAGCGAGCCCACCACCAGCCCGTAGATGGCGGAGGCGACGATCGCGATCACCACATCCGGCGCGGCGACGAGGCGGAAGGCTTCGAGAAGCTCGTTCATGGCCCTACCACGGCGCCGGCAGCACGCCGTCGGGCAGCGGCACCCGCAGCAGCTTGTAGAAGGCGAGATGCACGAGGACCGGCGCCACCAGGGCGATCGGCACGGCCAGCCGCAGCCGCGCGCCGAGCGCCACCGCGGTGACGAAGACCATGATCGCCGCCGTCGGCAGGAAGCCGAGCGGCTCGGAGGCCAGCATGTAGAAGAGCAGCAGGGCAGGGGGGATCAGCACGCGCAGCCCGTTGAAGCGCGAGCCCGTCGCCGGCGCCTCCTCCTCCGGCACTTCGAAGCTGCGGCCGATGCCGAAGGCGATCAGCACCCCGCAGATCACCAAGCCGGAGCCGATCAGCAGGGGGAAGGCCGCCGGCCCCACATCCTGCCCAGGCACCGCCGGCAGGCGGGAGCCGCTCCAGGCCGCGAGCCCCCCAAGGATCACCAGGACCCCTCCGGTCACCCGGTCGGATAATTGCACGGGATCGTTCCCCCCTGGACGCTCTCTCTCCGGAACCAGTCTACCCCGCCCGCCTTCGAGGTCCAGATACCCCTTCCCATCGGGCCCGGCCGATTTGGCGCCCCCGCCGTGGCAAGGCATCATCCGGCGAAACGGAGAGACCTCGCACCCCATGACACCGCCCTGGCACGGCCAGCTCCACTCCATCGAGGCGACCGAGGCCGGCCTCGCCTCCGCCGGCTACATCGCCAGCCGCCCGATCGCGACGGCGGCCTATCTGGCGCATCACCTGCGGAAGCCCATCCTCGTCGAAGGCCCCGCCGGCGTCGGCAAGACGGAACTCGCCAAGGCGCTGGCCAGCTGGCTCGGCATCGGGCTGATCCGCATGCAGTGCTACGAGGGCCTCGACGAGTCGAAGGCCCTCTACGAGTGGAAATACGGCAAGCAGCTGCTCTATACCCAGATCCTGAAAGACCGCCTCGGCGGCGCCCTCGGCGAGGAGCCCGGGCTGGACGCCGCGCTCGCCCGCCTGCACGGCTTCGGCGACCTCTTCTTCTCCGAAGCCTTCCTCGAGCCCCGTCCCCTGCTGCGCGCGCTGCGCGAGCCCGGCGGCGCCGTGCTGCTGATCGACGAGGTCGACAAGGCGGACCAGGAATTCGAGGCCTTCCTGCTCGAGCTGCTCTCGGACTACCAGGTCTCCATCCCCGAGATCGGCACCGTCCGCGCCGCCATCCCGCCGCTGGTCCTGCTGACCTCGAACAGCCAGCGCGACCTCGGCGACGCGCTGAAGCGCCGCTGCCTCCACCTCCATATCGGCCTGCCCGATGCGCGGCTCGAGGCGCGCATCCTCGCCGCCCGCATCCCCGGCATCGAGGACGGGCTCCGCCGCCAGCTCGTCGCCTTCGTGCAGCAGCTCCGTACACTCGACCTGCGGAAGCTGCCCTCCGTCAGCGAGACCATCGACTGGGCCCGCACCCTGATCCTGCTGCATGTGCGGGAGCTGGATGCGGCGGTCGTGCGCGACACGCTCAACGTCCTCCTGAAATACGAGGCCGATATCGAGACGGCGGACCCGCGCCTCGCCGAGCTGCTGGCGGCCGCCCGGCGCGAGTCCGTCCCCATCCGCTGATGCAGGGCCCGCTCCTCGACTTCCTGCGCGCCGCCCGCAGCGCCGGCCTCCGCATCTCGCCGGCCGAGAGCATCGACGCCGCCCGCGCCGTGGACCAGGTCGGCTATGCCGACCGCACCACGCTGCGCGACACGCTCTCCCTCGTGCTCGCCAAGACGGCGGAGGAGAAGCGCCTCTTCGCCGACTGCTTCGACCTCTTCTTCTCCCGCCCGGCCTTCGCCCCCGAGCAGCCGGAGGAACCGGCGCCCGCCGCGGCCGAAAGCCCGCTCGCGCAGATGCTCCTCTCCGGAGACCAGTCCGGCCTCGCCGCCGCCGCCGAGAGCGCCGCGGCGGAGCTGCGGGTCTCCAACATCACCATCTTCACCCAGGTGAACCTCTACACCCGCCGCATCCTCGAGCGGATGGGCCTCGCCGCTCTCGACCGCGAGATCGCCGCCGCCCCGCCCGCGACGGCCGACCGCCTGCGCGAAGGCCGCGACCGCCTGCGCGAGCAGGTGAGGGAGCTCGTCCAGCAGAACCTCGCCCTCTATGCCCGCGGCCAGGCCGAGGCCTATCGCGACCGGACCTTGGCCCGCACCCGCCTCGCCGCCATCGACCGCCGCGACCACGACCGCATGCGGAAACTCGTCCGCGCCATGGCCCGGCGGCTGGCCACGCAATACGGCCGCCGCCGCAAGCGTCGCCGCCGCGGCCTGCTCGATGCCCGCCGCACCATCCGCCGCAACATGGGCTGGGACGGCCTGCCCTTCCTCCCCGTCTGGAAGCAGGAGGTGATCGACAAGCCGAAGCTCGTCGTCCTCTGCGACGTCAGCGGCTCCGTCGCCGCCATGGCGCAGTTCCTGCTGCTCTTCCTCTACTCGCTGAACGAGGCGCTCTCCGGCCTGCACGCCTTCGCCTTCTCCGGCACCCTCGTCCCCGTCTCTGACCTGCTGGAGGGCCAGCCGATCGAGCGCGCCATCCCCGCCGTACTGGACCGCGCCGGCTTCGGCTCCTCCAACTACGGCCAGGCCCTCGCCGACTTCGCCGAGTCGCACATGGCCCTGCTCGACAGCCGCACCACCGTCATCATCCTCGGCGACGGCCGCGGCAACCGCACCGACCCGCGCACGGAGCTCCTCGCCGCCATGGCCAACCGCGCCAGGCAGATCGTCTGGCTGAACCCGGAGCCCCGCCCGCTCTGGGGCACCGGCGATTCCGACATGCGCCGCTACGCCCCGCATTGCCGCGTCGCCGCCGTCTGCAACACGCTCGACGCGCTGGATCGCATCATCGCCGGGTTGCTCCGCGACGGCGCCTGACCGGCGGCGCTACCGCCACGCTGTCAGCACATGCGCCCTCATCTGGCCGGCGACCGGCCCGTCCCCGAAGCGCGCGGCGATGGCCGCCGCCGCCGCCTCGGTCGCCGCCGCCAGCGCTCCCTCGCCCTGCGCCTCGATCTCGCCCCGCATCGGCGTCCCCTGGCAAAAGCCGATGGCGACCGCCCGCGCATCCGGCGCCCGGCTCTCCCGCGCGACGGTCTCCGCCTCCACCCCGGCGAAGCCCGCCGCCCGCAGCTCCGCCCGCAGCAGGGCCAGGTCGTGATGACCATGCGGCGTCCGCGCCAGGAACATGGGTGGGTTCCCCGGGAACAGCCGCGCCATGGCGGCCACGACGACATCGGCGAAGTCGTTCGCCTCGATCCGGTCCCAGACGCTGAACAGGAAGCGGCCGCCCGGCCTCAGCACCCGCCGCGCCTCGGCGAAGGCGCGCGGCCGGTCGGGGAAGAACATCGCCCCGAACTGGCACACCACCGCATCGAACATCGCGTTGGGGAAGGGCAGCGCCTGCGCATCCGCCTGCCGCCACGTCACCCGCGCGGAGGACAGCCGCTCCGCCGCGTGGTCGAGCATCGGCTGGTTGAGGTCCGTCGCCAGGATGGAGAGGCCCTCCGGCATGGCCGCGTCGAGGGCGCGGGTGACGATCCCGGTCCCCGCCGCCGTCTCCAGCAGGTGCCCCGCCGCCAGCCCCGTCAGCCGCGCCGCCATCTCCGCCGCATAGGGCGCGAAGAGCATCGGCCCGAGATAGCGGTCGTAAAGGGCAGGGACAGAACCCCGGAAGTTCCGATCGGCGTCCATGGCGGCGTCCTCCCCGCCGCCGATCATGCCGCAGCCCGGGCCGCGCCGCGCGTCTTCAGCCAGGATTGATCGCCACCCGGCCCCTTGCGCCCAGTTCCCTGAATGAACATTCAATAATTTGGATGATCGTTCAAAGAGGCGCTCCCATGTCCCGCCCGCCAAGCTCTACCCGCGAACGCCTCGCCGAAAACACCGCCCGGCTTCGTCGCCAGCACATCCTGGATGCCGCCCGCCGGGTCTTCGCCGCCCGCGGCTTCCACCGCGCGACGATCCGCGAGATCGCGGCCGAGGCCGGCGTTTCCGACGGCACGATCTACAACGTCTTCGAGGACAAGCTGGCCCTGCTCCTCGCCCTGCTCGACCCGCTGGGCGAGGCCGCCGCCCCGCCGCCGCTCCCCGCCGAGGCCGACCCGACGGCCCTGCTGCGCCACCTGCTCCGCCTCCGCTGGGCCGCGCTGACGCCGGAGATGCTGGAGGCGCTGCGCGTCGTCCTCTCCGAGGCGCTGGTCGATGGCTGGCTCGCCGAGTGCCTGCTGCAGCGGGTCATCGCCCCCGTCCTCGCCCCGCCGGAGGCGCCCCTGCCGATGCCGCCCGCCACGCTCCGCATCCTGATGGCGACGGTGCTCGGCCTCGTGCAGCTCCGCCTGCTCGGCGAGGCGGAGACCACCGCCCGCTGGGAGGAATTCCCCGACCTCATCGCCGCCGCCTTCCTCGGCCGCCCCGATGCCTGAGCCGCTCCGCCTCGACGACCCCGCGGCGCGCCGCGACCCCCACCCGCTCTACGCCCGGCTGCGGGCCGAGGCCCCGGTCCACCGCCTCCGCCTGCCGGGCGGCCGCGAGGCCTGGCTCCTGCTCCGCCATGCCGATGTCGCCGCGATGCTGCGCGACCCGCGCCTGATGAAGGACCCCGCCAGCGCCGGCCGCAAGCGACCCTGGGTGCCGCGCGCCATCGCCCCGCTGACCCGCAACATGCTGGACCTCGACGACCCGGACCATGCCCGCCTCCGCCGCCTCGCCGGCCGCGCCTTCACCCCGCGCCGGGTCGAGGCGCGCTGGACCCGCCCTGCTGCCGGCCGCCATCGAGGAATTCCTCCGCCATGACGGCCCGGTCGAGACCACGACCAACCGCTATGCGCGCGAGCCGATGGAGCTCGCCGGCACCCGCATCGCCCGGGGCGAGATCGTGCTCGGCTCCATCGCCGCGGCCAACCGCGACCCGGCCGCCTTCCCGGATCCCGACCGGCTCGACCTCGCCCGCACGCCCAACCGGCACCTGGCCTTCGGCGGCGGCCATTCCTGCATTGGCGCGCCGCTCGCCCGGCTGGAGGGCGCGGTCGGCATCGCCACGCTGCTCCGACGCCTGCCGCGCCTCCGCCTCGCCGTGCCGGAGGAGCGGTTGCCCTGGCGCCCCGGCCTCGTCCTGCGCGGCCTCGAGGCGTTGCCCGTCACCCCGGGCTGAGCGGCCCCGGCGCATTCCGCGGCGGCTCGAACCGCACCGCGCCGGGGTGCAGCACCGTCGCCCTTGCCGCATCGGCGACGCTCAGCACCCCCGCCTGCGCGAAGGTCCCCCGCACCTCCTCGGCGAAGGCGGCCGCCGCATGGTCGCCCCCCGCCTCCCCCAGCGCCGCCACGGCGTAGAGGAAGGCCCGCCCGGCGAAGGCCATGTCCGCCCCCACCGCCAAGGCCCGCAGCACGTCGAGCCCCGAGCGGATCGACCCGTCGAACAGCACCTTCGCCCGTCCCGCCACCTGCGCCGCGATCGCCGGCACCGTGTCGATCGAGGCGGGCGCCGCGTCGAATTGCCGCCCGCCATGGTTCGACACCCAGATGCCGTCGACGCCGAGCCGCACCGCCCGCTCCGCATCCTCTGGATGCTGCAGCCCCTTCAGCACCAGCGCCCGCGGCCAGGCCTCGCGGAAGCGGGCGACATCCTCCCAGGTCACGCCGGTGGTCATGTGCCGCTGCACGAAGCCCGCCATCTCCGCGAGCCCCGCCCCCTCGTCGACATAGGCCCGCATGTTGGGGAAGCTCGGAAGCCCCGCCCGCAGCGAGGCCACCGCCCAGAGCGGCGCCCGAGCGATGTCGAGCATCGTCCGCGGCCGGTAGCGGAAGGGCATCACCAGCCCGTTGCGGACGTCATGTACCCGCTTCTGCCGCGCCGGCACATCCAGCGTGACCACCAGCGCATGCGCCCCCGCCGCCTCCGCCCGCCGGATCAGGTCGAAGGACAGCGCATGCCGGTCCCCCGGAAGACCGTAGAGCTGGAACCAGAAGACATCCGGCGCGATCCGCGCCAGCTCCTCCATCCCCAGATTGGCGACGGTGGAGGAGACATAGGGGATGCCCGCCCGCTGCGCCGCCGCGGCCAGGATCGCATCCGCCCCCGGCCAGACGATGCCGATATTGCCCATCGGCGCGACGCCCACCGGCGCGGTGTAGACGCGCCCGAACAGCTCCGTCCGCACCGAGACGGTCGAGACGTCCAGCGCATAGCGCGGCACGATCCGCACCGCATCCATCGCCGCCCGGTTGTGCGCGACATTCGGCGCCCCGTCACCCACACCGCCCGCGACGAAGTCGTAGGCGAAGCGCGCCACCCGCCAGCGCGCCCGGCGCTGCAGGTCGCCGAAGGTCGGGAAGCGCCGGCGCAGCCGTGCCGCCGGCGTCTCCGCCACTGTGCCGCTCATCCGGCCCCCTCCCTTTTCGTTCCCGCTGCCACATCTTCACGTCAATGCCGCGGAAGGCAACCGGCCGCCGCGTCCGGCGCTGAAGGACCAAAAGAGGAACCACCATGCCCCGCCCCAGCCTGCCCCTCCTGGCGACGCTTGCCCTGCTCGCCGGCTGCGTTGCGCCCGACCAGCCGCCCCAGGGCTACGCCACCCTGCCGCCCGATGCCGTCCAGGGCGCCGGCGACCCGACCCGCTCGGCGATCATCGGCAGCGCCTATGCCTTCGGCAATCCGGCGAGCCTCGCGGGCAACCCCGCCGCCGCCGCCCGCGCCGTCGCCAATTACGAGTACCTGGCGACCGAGCTGCCCTACGGCCCGCGCTGGCGCGGCTTCAACGGCCCGATCGGCCCGCTCTTCACCGATGGCCTGCAGGAGCTTCGCCCCGCCATCGGCATCGCCCCCAACGCACCGGCCCAGCCGGTCGTGCAGTCGCTCTACGCCGCCTCCCGCGCCATCAATGCGGGGGATCAGGCGGCCGCCGAGCGCGTCCTCTCCAATCCGGCCTTCCCCAATGGCGGCGCCGCCACCCTCCAGCGCCTGGCGAACCTGCCCGCCTTGCCCCGTGTCGCCGCGGCCACCGCCTTCGCGGCGCAGGAGCTCGACCGGCAGGACCGCCTCGGCTCCCCGCGCGGCCAGGGCGGCGGCGGTGGCGGAAGCGGCGGCCGCTCCTGATGCTCGCCGGTTAATAGCCTCCCGAGGGGCCGGCCCGCGGCATCGCGCGGCGGTGCTGCGGAGGGAGTCCTTGCCGATCCCTTGCCATGGCTCCGCGCCGCCGTGGCAAGGGGCCCGCGCTTCTGCTAGCCGGGGCGCATGCCGCATCCCGCTTCCTCCGCCTGGTGGCGCGACCGCCGATATCTCGTGCTGCTCGCCCTCGGCTTCGCCTCCGGCATCCCGCTGCCGCTGACCGCGGCGACGCTGCGCCGGTGGCTGTCGGAGCAGGGCCTCTCGGTCGAGCTGATCGGCCTCACCGCCTCCCTCGGCCTGGCCTACACGCTGAAATTCCTCTGGGCCCCGGCGCTCGACCAGATCGCGCCGCCGCTCTTCCGCGCCCTCGGCCGCCGCCGCGGCTGGCTCGCCTGCATCCAGCCGGTGCTGATCCTCTCGATCGCCGCCCTCGGCCTGACCACGCCGACGCCCGGCGCCTATGCCGCCACCTTCGCCCTCGCCGGCTTCGTCGCCTTCCTCTCCGCCAGCCAGGATGTCGTGGTCGATGCCTACCGCATCGACCTGCTGGAGGAGCGCGAGCAGGGCTACGGCCTCGCCCTCTATGTCTGGGGCTATCGCGGCGCCCTGCTGACGAGCGGTGCCGGGGCGCTGGCCGTGACGGAGCTCGGTGGCTGGGCCCTCGGCTACGGCATCTGCGCCGCGCTTCTCGGCGTCGGCCTGCTGGCGGTCCTGATCGGCCCGGAGCCCGCCGCCCCGCCCCGCCTCCCGACGACGCCGGGCGGCCGCCTCCGCGCCGCCGTCATCGACCCCTTCCTCGACTTCATGGGGCGCCGCCACTGGCTGGCGATCCTGCTCTTCGTCGTGCTCTTCAAGCTCGGCGAGGCGCTGGCGGGCGTGATGACCCAGCCTTTCTACGCCGCCCTCGGCTTCACCCGGCTGGAGCTGGCGGCGATCAACAATGTCTTCGGCCTCGTCGCGATCCTCGCCGGGGCGCTCGCCGGCGGCTGGCTGGTGCGCCGCCTCGGCATTGCCCGCGCCCTGGTGCTGACAGGCTTCGGCCAGATGCTCTCCAACCTGATGTATGTCGCGCTCGCCATGGCGGGCCACGACCTGCCGCTGCTCTGGGCCCAGGTCGGCATCGAGAACTTCACCGACGGCATGGCCGATGCCGCCTTCCTCGCCTATCTCTCCGGCCTCACCAACCGGGCCTTCAGCGCGACGCAGTACGCGCTGCTCTCCTCGCTGGCGGCCTTCGCCACCCGCACCATCGGCGGCGCCTCGGGCTTCCTCGCGGCCTGGCTCGCCTGGCCCGGCTTCTTCCTGCTGACGACGCTCGCCGCGCTGCCGGCGATGAGCATCATGCTTTGGCTGCTCCGCCGCCTGCCGCCCCCGCCCGTGGCGGAGCCCGAGCCGGCCGCAGTCCTATCCAACCCATGAATACGCCGCATCCGGCATAAGGATTGGAGGAACCATCGGGTCCGGCCCAGCTTTCGCCGCAACGCAGCAAATGGATGCCGCCTCGATGACCGACCTTTTCCAGCCCGTGCGCCTCGGCGCGCTCGACCTCCGCAACCGCGCCGTGATGGCGCCGCTGACGCGCAGCCGCGCCGGCAGCGCCGGCATCCCCGGCCCGATGAACGCCATCTACTACGCCCAGCGCGCGACCGCCGGCCTCATCATCGCCGAGGCGACGCAGATCTCGCAGCAGGGCCAGGGCTATGCCTTCACCCCGGGCATTGCCAATGAGCAGCAGGTCGCCGGCTGGCGGCAGGTGACCGATGCGGTCCACGAGGCCGGCGGGCGCATCGTCCTCCAGCTCTGGCATGTCGGCCGCATCTCCCACCCCAGCCTGCAGCCGGGCGGCGCCCTCCCCGTCGCCCCCTCGGCGATCAAGCCGGAGGGCCAGGCCTTCACCGAGAGCGGCTTCCAGCCCTTCGTCACGCCGCGCGCCCTCGAGACCGACGAGATCCCCGGCCTGGTCGAGGACTACCGCCGCGCCGCCCGCAACGCCCAGGAGGCCGGCTTCGACGGCGTCGAGATCCACGCCGCGAATGGCTACCTGATCGACCAGTTCCTGCGCGACGGCACCAACCAGCGCACCGACCGCTACGGCGGCAGCCTCGAGAACCGCACCCGCCTCCTGCTCGAGGTGACCGAGGCCGTGACTTCCGTCTGGGGCGGCGAGCGCGTCGGCCTGCGCATCTCCCCCGTCTCGCCGGCCAACGACATCCGCGACAGCGACCCGCAGGCGCTCTTCGACCATGCCGTCGCGGCCTTGGCGCCCTTCAACCTCGCCTACCTGCATGTGGTGGAGGGCGCGACCGGCGGCTCCCGCGATGCGCAGGGCTTCGACTTCCAGTCCCTCCGCCGCGCCTTCAACGGCGCTTACCTGGCGAACAACGGCTACGACCTGGCGCTGGCCCAGACGGCGCTGCGCGAGGGGAGGGCGGATGCCATCGCCTTCGGCCGCCCCTTCATCGCCAACCCGGACCTGGTGGAGCGCCTCCGCACCGGCGCGCCGCTGAACGAGCCGCAGAAGGAGACCTTCTACGGCGGCGACGAGCGCGGCTACACGGACTACCCGGTGCTGACGCAGCGGGCGGCGTAAGCTCGGGGGCTTTGCCCCCGAGACCCCCACCGGGGGGACAGGCGTCCCCCCGGGCCCCGGCGTGAGTTTGGGCTTGCTCCGCCGACCGGGGCAGGATATAGGAATATATCCTCAGACCTCAAAGCTCCACCCGCGTCCCCAGCTCGACGACCCGCGGCGGCGGGATCAGGAAGTAGTCCGGCGCCCGGACCGCATTGCGCGTGAGGAAGGCGAAGATGTGCTCCTGCCAGAGCGGCAGCTCCGGGCGCATCGACGGCACCGGAACCTCGTTCCCGATGAAGTAGGACGCCTCCTCCGGCGCGAAGCCTACCGCCTCGCTGTGCAGGCGAAGGGCCTTGGGCACGTCGGGCTTCTCGGCGAAGCCGAAGCGCAGGGTGACGTGGCGGAAGCCCCGCGGCAGCGCATGGACCACCACCCGCTCCGCCTCCGCAACCCGCGGCACGCGCTCGGCCATCGCATGCAGCAGCACCACCCGCTCATGCAGCACGCCGTTGTGGCGGAGGTTCAGCGACAGCGCCGCCGGCACCACGTCACGCTGCCCCGTCAGGTAGATCGCCGTGCCCGGCACGCGGATCGGCGCCCCCGGCGCGTCGAGCCCGGCGAGGAAGGCCTCGATCGTCGGCGCATCCTCGTCGCGCCGGGCCAGCAGCATGGTGCGGCCCCGCCGCCAGAGCAGCATCAGCCCGAGCGCCACGGCGCCGACCAGCAGCGGAAACCAGCCGCCATGCGGGATCTTGTGGACGTTGCCGAGGACGAAGGCGAGGTCGAGCAGCAGGAAGGGCCCCGCCACCGCCGCGATCAGCGGCCAGGGGAGCCGCCAGTGCCCGTGCGCGACCACGGCCATCAGCAGCGTCGTCACCATCATGTCGCCGGCGACCGCGATGCCATAGGCATTGGCTAGCGCCTCCGAGCTGCGGAAGCCGAGCACCAGGGCCAGCACGGCCGCTGCCAGCAGCCAGTTGACATGCGGCAGGTAGACCTGCCCCGCCGTCGCCTCCGAGGTCTGCCGCACCTCGAGCCGCGGCACGGCGCCGAGCTGGATGGCCTGCTGCACCAGGGCGAAGGCGCCGGAGATCACCGCCTGGCTGGCGATCACCGTCGCCGCCGTGGCCAGCCCGACCGCCGGATAGAGCAGCGGGCCCGAAAACAGCCCGAAGAACGGGTTGGCCGCCGCGGCCGGATCCTCCAGCACCAGGGCCGCCTGGCCCAGGTAGTTCAGCACCAGCGCCGGCATGACCAGCGCGAACCAGTCGATGCGGATGGCGTGCCGCCCGAAATGCCCCATATCGGCATAGAGCGCCTCGCCCCCCGTCAGCGCGAGGAAGGCCGAGCCCAGGACCGCCAGCGCCCCATGCCCCGGATGATGGGTGAGGAAGGCGAAGGCGATGCGGGGGTCGAGCGCCGCCAGCACCTCCGGCCGCCGCAGCACATGGAGGAGGCCCGACAGCGCGAGCATGGCGAACCAGGCCGCCGTCACCGGCCCGAACAGCCGGCCCATGGCGGCGCTGCCATGGCTCTGGATGGCGAAGAGGGCGACCAGCACCACCGCCGCGACCGGGACCACATAGGGCTGGAAGACCGGGGTGGCGACGGCCAGGCCCTCGACGGCCGAGAGCACGGAGATGGCCGGCGTGATCATCGCGTCCCCGAAGAACAGCGAGGCCCCCGCCAGGCCGACCACCAGCACGCCGAAGCGCAGCCGCTCCGGCGCCGCCGGCACGGCGAGGGAGAGCAGCGCCATGGTGCCGCCCTCGCCCTGGTTGTCCGCGCGCATGACCAGGACGACGTATTTCAGCGCCACCACCAGCGAGACCGCCCAGAAGATCAGCGACAGCACGCCGAAGACGGTCCCCGGCGCCGCCGCGGCCGCCTCGCCCTCGGCGACCGCGGCGCGCAGGGTCTCGCGGAAGGCGTAGATCGGGCTGGTGCCGATATCGCCGAACACCACCCCGAGCGCGCCGAGGAGCAGGGCCATGCCGGGCGGGTGGGCGGCCGCCGCCGGCGTGGACGTCGCGGCGGGCGATCCGCCGCCGGTCGTTCTGTTGGGCATGGCCGGGCTCCTCCGTCCGAGAACGGCTTGACCCGCCGCTGCCGTCCGGAACGCCGGGCGCGATCATTGGTGCCGTGCCGGCCGGCAGGCACCTAAAGTCCTAAAACCCTCAAGGCATCCGCCGCAAGAGCGAGGCAGGCCAAGGGCTTGGCCCCGCCCGCCGGCCCGCGAATTGAAGCCGTTTGAGCTCCTTGAGGCCGGCCTCAGCCGTTCCGCAGCGCCACGGTGAACGCCGCCTCGGTTTTCGCCGTCACCTCGTCGAGCGTCACCTCCGGCGCCAGCTCGACGAGCTTCACCTCGGTCTCGCCGCGGCGCGCGATCTCGAAGACGCCGAGTTCGGAGATGACCATGTCCACCACCCGCGCCCCGGTCAGCGGCAGGGTGCACTCGCGCAGAAGCTTCGGCTTGCCGCCGGCGGTGTGCTCCATCAGCACCACCACCTTCTTCACCCCGGCGACGAGGTCCATCGCCCCGCCCATCCCCTTCACCATCTTGCCGGGGATCATCCAGTTGGCGAGGTCGCCATTCGCCGCCACCTGCAGCGCGCCGAGGATGGAGAGGTCGACATGCCCGCCGCGGATCATGGCGAAGCTGTCGGCCGAGGAGAAATAGCTGCTCGTCGGCAGCTCGGTGATGGTCTGCTTGCCGGCATTGATCAGGTCCGCATCCTCGTCCCCCTCATAGGGGAAGGGGCCGAGCCCGAGCATCCCGTTCTCGCTCTGTAGCTGCACGCTCATGCCGGACGGCACGTGGTTCGCCACCAGCGTCGGGATGCCGATGCCGAGATTGACGTAGAAGCCGTCCTCGAGCTCCGCCGCCGCGCGGGCGGCCATCTGGTCACGCGTCCAGGGCATCGTCGCTCTCCCTCAGGCCAGCACGCGCTTGCGCGTGGTGCGCTGCTCGATCCGCTTCTCGAAATCCGGCGGGCACTCGATCATCCGCTTCACGAAGATCCCCGGCGTCACGATGTGGTCCGGGTCGATCTGCCCCGCCTCCACCAGGTGCTCCACCTCGGCGACGGTCATGCGTGCCGCCGTCGCCATCATCGGGTTGAAGTTCCGCGCCGTCTTCCGATAGACGAGGTTGCCCTCGGTATCGCCCTTCCAGGCATGGACGATGGCGAGGTCGGCGAAGAGGCCGCGCTCCATCACATAGGTCTCGCCGTCGAACTCCGCCGTCGGCTTGCCCTCGGCGACCTTCGTGCCCACGCCGGTCTTCGTGTAGAAGGCCGGGATGCCCGCGCCGCCGGCCCGGATGCGCTCAGCCAGCGTCCCCTGCGGGTTGAACTCGATCTCGAGCTGCCCGGCGAGGTACTGCTCGGCGAAGGTCTTGTTCTCGCCGACATAGCTGCTGATCATCTTCCGCACCTGCCGCGTCTGCAGCAGCAGGCCGAGCCCCGCATCGTCGATGCCGGCATTGTTCGAGACGATGGTGAGGTCGCGCACCCCGCTCTCGCGGATCGCCTCGATCAGCAGCGCCGGGATGCCGCAGAGGCCGAAGCCGCCGGACATGATCATCATGCCGTCGCGGAGCGTGCCCGCCAGGGCCTCCGTCGCGTCGCGATACACCTTCCCCATGGGCGCCAGCTCCCTGCCTTCGGCGGAAATCCTGGCCGCAACCTAGTCGCGTCGATGACCGCGGGAAAGAGGCACCGAGGGGCTTGCACACCCCGCCGGGCACGGCTATACGGCGCCTCCTTCCCGGGGGGCCATAGCTCAGTTGGGAGAGCGCTTGAATGGCATTCAAGAGGTCGGCGGTTCGATTCCGCCTGGCTCCACCAGGGATCCCGCTGGCCGTTGAGCCGCCGGCAGGAACCTCCCCCGCCCATCCCGGTTCATCCCGCTCCACCAAGGGGATGACGCCATGAGCACCGCCAAGCAGGACGATCGCCGCGCCGCCGAGCAGCATTCCGGCGAGGGCAGCACGAGCAATGCCGGCGGCACGGCCACCGGGCCCGGCAGCTCCTCCGCCAGCGCCGGCAAGGGTGACGAGCAGCGCAGCATCGCCGGCAGCGGCAGCGAGAAGACGACGCACAACCGCCCGGGCCACAAAACGCATGGCTGAGCCCGTGCCGCCCGAGGCGTGACGCGCAGCGAGGAAATGCTGCATCTCGCGGATCGCCTCGGCCAGGTCGAGCGCGGCGGTGCGGGTGCGGACCTCAGCCTGCATCTCCTGCTCGGCCTCGAAGGCGATGTGATGCCCTATACGCGGCAGCCGGCGCTGGCCTTCGAGCTGCTGCCGCTGCTCTATGCCTGGCTGCCGGCCCGGCGCTCCGACGAGCGCATCTACATGGCGTGCCGCCGCATCGACGGCACGCTGCTGCACCGCCAATGGGCCCGGACCCTGCCGCTGGCGATGTGCGGCGCCCTGCTCCGCGCCCATGCCGCCCTGGCTGGCGAGGCGTAGACCATCCCCGGTTCATGCGGGTTCGCCGGACATGCTCCGGGCTGCCGTTGACGGGGCGGGGTCACGCCTCCGGGCGAGGCCGTCCTCCGGCTATCCGCCCTAGGCCAGGCGCGTCCGCCAATCGGCCAGCCGCACGACATTGTCCCCACCGGATTGCGGCACGACGACGGTACCCTCCGGCGCCGACCGGTCGACATGCCGGAAGGTCAGCTGCAGCGCGACCATCCGCGGCCGCACCCAGGGCGACTCCATCCGCAGCCCCGATTCCAGCCGCGCCGCATCCGGCCGGGCGAAGTAGCTGGCCGCGTAGAGCCGCGCCCGGCGCTCATCCGCCGCCATGACGTAGCAGGGCCCGCGATAGGTGCTGGCCGACCAGTCCGCGGCTTCCGCCGCAGCCGAGAGGGGAATCAAGCCGAACAACGGCATCTGGCGCTCATTCCGCTGGATATAATCAGAGGTTGAGTAATATCCAATTGCCTCGTCACCCGGTTCTTAACAAATGGCGCCGCCCTGCGTGATGCGGCCGTATCGGCTTGACTTCGAATTGAGCAGGGCACGCATGGTGCCATGCGGCAGTGCAGCGTAATCATCCCCGGGTTGCCCCTGGCTCATCCGGAATCCCGAAGGAGGTCGACATGCAGGCCGAGCGCCAGAAGCACTTCCATGGCTATGTGAAGGTCGAGCTCCAGCGCCGCGCGCCGCGCCGTTGGGTCTGGGCCATTCATCGCTCGGATTCGGATACCATCACGCTGCGCGCCGCCGGCGGCTTCGCCTGCGCCGAGGAGGCCTGGAAGGCCGGCCAGTTCGTGCTGCGCGCCCTGGAAGCCGGCGAGCCCGCCGTACCCATCGCCGCCTGACCGGAAGGAAAAGAGGTCTGGTGCCGACACCCAGGATTGAACTGGGGACCTACTGATTACGAATCAGTTGCTCTACCGCTGAGCTATGTCGGCAACGCAGACGGGCGCTCAATAGCCGCGCCCGCCCGCCACGGCAACACCCTTCGAGCGGGTCAGCCGGTCACAGCCTGCAAAGGCCCGCTGAGCGCCCGCGCGCCGGCAGGCAGCGTGTCCCGCTCCATCGTCGCCGGCTCCGCCGCCCAGGCGATCCGCCCGGCGGTGTCGCAGGCCTCGCAGACCGGTGCCCAGCGGCGATGCTCCGTGCCGCAATGCCCGCAGCGCCAGCGCGGCTCCGGCCGGGACCCGGCGGCCTCGCGCAGCCAGCGGGCCTGGGCAGCACGGGACTCGGCGGTCTCGCCATGCTCGGCCTCCTCGAGCTCCGCCAGCAGCAGGTAGGCGCGCCGGTCGGCTTGGCCCGACTTGACGACTGCTTCGAGCGCCCCGCGCGCCCGGCCGGTGAGCCCGGCCGCCAGCGCGACGCGCCCCAGCAGCAGCCGGCTCTCGGTCGCCGTCGGGTTGCGGCGGATCAGCAGCTCCACCGCCTTCACCCGCGCCAGCGGGTCGCCCTCGTCGGCGAGGTAGGGCTCGGCGAGGTCGGGGTGGGGCGAGGCCGCCCAGGCCTCCTCCAGCACGCCCTTGGCACGGCGCGGGCTGCCATCCGCGCGCAGCCGCCGGGCATGGGCGATCGCCGCCGGGACGAAGGTCGGATCGGCCTGGAAGGCCTGCTGCTCCAGCTCCGCCGCCTTGGCCGCATCCCGCTCCTGCCCTGCCGCGGCGAGGGCGAGCGGCGCGCGCGGCGCCTCCTTCGGCGCGAGGCTCAGCGCCTCCCGCCAGTTCCGCGTCTGGAGCGCGAGCTGCGCCCGCTCCTCCCGCAGCCAGGAGGCGCCGGGCTGCACCATCTCGGCCTCCTTGGCGAGGGCGAGGGCGGCATCCCAGTCGCCCCGCGCCATCGCCTGCCGCAGCAGCCCGCGGAGCCCGATGAAGCGGGCGTCGTCCCGCTCGGCGAGCTGGCGGAAGACCGCCGAGGCCGCCTCGTCGTGGCCGGCGAGGCGCTCGGCCTCGGCCGCCAGCAGCAGGGTCTGCGGCGTGTCGCCCAGCAGCTTGCGGGCCTTCCGCACCTCGAGCTGCGCCGCCTCCGCGGTGCCGGCCGAGAGCGCGACCAGCGCCCGGGTCAGCGCCGCGTCGCCGTCATGCCGCTGGCGCCAGGCGCGGCGGTTCCGCGCCCGCCCCGGCCAGCGGCGCATCGCGCCGATCAGGCTGAAGAGGCCGAACAGCACGAGGATGCCGACGCAGAGGACCAGCAGGGCGATGGCGAAGCTGGTGCCCACATAGGCCTCGCCCACCCTGACCTCGACGGTGCCGCCCAGCTCGGCGAGCCAGATGGCGGCGGCGGTGCCGATGCCGAGGAGCAGCAGCACCCAGATCGCGCGCGCCATCGGCTCAGCCCGCCGCCAGCTGGCGGAGCGCCGCGCGCGCCGCGATCAGGGCACGGGCCTGGTCGGCCCAGCCCTGCATGGCCTGCCGCGCCGGCGGCGGCAGCTTGTCGACATGCTGCAGGCTCATCTCGATATCCCCGGCCTCCAGCGCGCGCCGGGCGCGCTCGATCTCGCCTTCCGCCGCATCGCCCCAGACCACCTGGTCGCCGCGGCGCACCGTCACCAGCCCGCCGAGGCGGGAAAGGGCGCTGTCCACCGCCCCGCCGCGGCTGCCATCCGGCCCCTGCGCGGCGTCGGAGGCGGCACGCGCCGCCTTGGCCGCATCCTCGAAGGAGAGGCGGAGCGAGGCCTCGGTCGGCGGCGCCGACTGGGCGAAGCGCGAGAGCGCCTGCGGCGGCTGGTCGATCCTCCCGAGCGCCTGGCCGAGCGGCTGCCCGGCCGCCAGCGCGCCGCGCATCCCGTCGATGGCGGCGAGGCGGGCCGTGCGCCCCTCGATCGCCGAGAGCCGCTGCTGCGCCTGCTCCAGCGCCGCCATGCGCTGGCCGAGCGTGCCCTCCAGCGCCGCAAGGCGCTGGTTGAGCGAAGCCTCCAGCGCGCCCAGCCGGTCCTGCACCGCCTTGTCCTGCGCGGCGAGGCGCTGCTCCGCGGCGCGGGCCCCGTCCTGCAGCTTGCCGTCGATGCCGCCGGCCTGCTGCTCGACGCGCTCGGTCAGCCGCTCGACGCGGCCGGCGAGCTGCTGCACGGCATCGCGCGGGGCGAAGCCGGCCGGATCGACGGCGGGCTTCGCCTCCAGCGCCTGCACCCGGCGCTCCAGCGCCGTGTTGCGCTCGCCGGACTGGCCGTCGCTCCGCTCATTCGCCGCCACCTGCTCGGCGAGGCCGGCGAGGCGGGTCTCGATCGGCCGGGTATCCGTCGCCACCGGCCGCTCCTCGAGGCTCTTGATGCGCGCCTCGAGCGGCTGCACCTGCTGGATGCGCCCGTTCAGCGCGCCGACCTCGCCGCGCAGCCCGTCGAGCGCGGTCAGCCGCTGCTCGATCTGCGCCACGCGGCCGGGATCGACGCTGGCCTCCTGCAAAGAGCGCGGCGTCGTCAGCAGCCACCAGAGGGCGAGCACGAGCACCGCGCCGCCGATGCCGATGACGATCGCAGCGGGATCGATGCGCCGCCCGAGCATGGGCCGCGGCCCCGGCTCGTTCAGCGGCGAATTGCGCGGCGGCGGCGGTGGAGGCGGGGGCGGCGCGGCCGTCGCCGGCCTCGGCACCGGCGTCTCGTCCGGCGGCGTGATGCCGGCGGCGGCCGGGATGGGCTCCGCGCCGACCTCCGGACCGGCGCCGGGAGGCGCGGCGAGGGGGCCGCTCGGGGGGCGGGTCTGCGCCATGGGGCGCGACACCTTTGACTTCGGGTCGGGGGCTTTGCTCATCGTTTCGCTAACCTGGGTCCGAGCAGTTGCAGAAGCGAGTCCTGGTCGGGCCGGTCGGCGACACGCACGGCGCGCCACGCCAGGGGGGCGGGTGCTGCTTGAAGCGCCGCCGCGACCCTGGGGCTCAGCGCCAACGCCATGACCGACGCGGCGGTTTCGGCCAACCCGGCCTCTTGGAACAAGGACATGGCACAATGGGCCGAACGCGGCGAGAAGAACAGCGCAGCAACGACCCGGCCGGCTGCCAGCGCGTCCCGCGCCGCATCCGGCAGGATGGGCGCCGGAGCGGCGGCATAGGCAACCCGGCGTTGCACCCGGAAGCCGCGCTGGCGCAGCGCCAGCGCCACCTCCAGCCCATATCCCTCGCCGACCGCGAGCAGCACCGGCCCCGCCCCGGGGTCGAGCCGCGCAGCCGCCAGTTGCGCCAGCGCCGCCGCATCGCCGGCTGCCGCCTCGATATTCACGAAGCCGCTATGCCGCGCCTCCGCCGCCGTCGCCTCGCCGACGGCCAGCACGGGCAGGCTCGCCGGCAGCGTGCCGGGCTGCACCGCCCGCGCCGCGGCACGGCTGGTCAGCAGCAGGGCCTGCACGCCGGCAGGGACCGCCAGCGGCCGCGGGGCGAGGCGGAGGGCAGGGGCCAACACCGGCTCCCAGCCGAGGGCGGCGAGGCGGCGCCCCGTCTCCTCCGCCCCCGGCTCGGGCCGCGTGACGAGGACGGCCTCAGGCAAAGAGGTCGGCCGGACTGTCGGCGCGCAGCTCTGCCCCGAGTGCGGCGCCGAGCCGGGCCGCATCCGCCGCCGCGCCGGTGACGGAGCGCTTCAACAGGAAGCTGCCATCCGGCCGGGCGACGAGGCCGGTGAGGTGCAGCGCCCCGGTCGGCAGCAGCCGGGCATGGCCGCCGATCGGCGTGCGGCAGGAGCCGTCCAGCGCCCCGAGCAGCGCCCGCTCCGCCCGGCTGACCGCCGCCGCTGTAAGGTCCTCGATGGCGGAGAGCAGCTCCCGCAGCTCGGCATCCGCGCTGCGGCAGGTGATGCCGACGATGCCCTGGCCGGCGGCCGGCACCATCGCCTCGGCATCGAGGACGACGCCGGCCTCGCGCTCCAGCCCCATCCGCCGCAGCCCGGCGAGCGCGAGGAAGGAGGCGGCGAAGTCGCCGGCCCGCACCCGCCCGAGTCGCGTCTGGATATTGCCGCGGATCACCTCGCAGCGGAGGTCGGGCCGGCTGTGCAGGATCTGCGACTGCCGCCGGACGGAGGCGGTGCCGATCACGGCCCCGGCCGGCAGGCAGCCATAGGGGTCGGCCGGGTCCGGCGGGGTGCAGCCGGGGCCGAGCACGATGGCATCCCGCGCATCCTCCCGCGCCAGGGTGCAGGCCAGGGTGATGCCGGCGGGCAGCTCCGTCTCCAGGTCCTTCAGGCTGTGGACCGCGAAGTCGACGCGGCGGTCGAGCAGCGCCTCGTGGATCTCCTTGGCGAAGAGGCCCTTGCCGCCGATATCCGCCAGCGGCCGGTCCTGGATGCGGTCGCCGGAGGTGGCGATGATCCGCTCCTCGAAGGCCTCCGCATCGCGCAGCACCGGGCAGACGCGGGTGATGATCGACAGGAAGTGCCGGGTCTGCCACAGCGCCAGCGGCGAGCCGCGCGTACCGACCCGGAGCGGCAGGGCGCGGCCATGGCGCGGAAGCTGGGCGAGGGTCTCGTCGAGCGGCATCGCGGTGACATAGAACCGCCATGCACGAGGGGAAAGAGCGGGAATGGACGCGTCGGCCGCGGTGCTGGGCCTGGAATCGAGCTGCGACGAGACGGCGGCGGCGGTGCTGCGGGCCGATGGGACGATCCTCGCCGAGGCGGTGCTGAGCCAGCTGGAGGAGCATGCCGCCTTCGGCGGCGTGGTGCCGGAGATCGCGGCGCGGGCCCATCTGGAGCACCTGCCGCGCCTCGCCGCCCGGGTGGTCGAGGAGGCCGGGCTCGGCTTCGGCGGCCTCGCCGGCATCGCCGCGACCTCCGGCCCGGGGCTGATCGGCGGGCTGATCGTCGGCGCCAGCCTCGGCAAGGGGCTGGCGATCGCGCATGGGCTGCCCTTCGTCGCGGTGAACCATCTCGAGGCGCATGCGCTGACCGCCACCCTGCCGGGGCTGGTGCAGGGCGGGGTGCGCTTCCCCTACCTGCTGCTGCTGCTCTCGGGCGGGCATTGCCAGTGCGTCGCGGTGGAGGGAGTGGGGCAATACCGGCGCCTCGGCACCACGCTCGACGATGCGGTGGGCGAGGCCTTCGACAAGTCGGCCAAGCTGCTCGGCCTGCCCTGGCCGGGCGGGCCGGCGCTGGAGCGACTGGCCGCGGGCGGCGATCCGGGCCGCTACCCCCTGCCGCGGCCGCTGCTGGGGCGGGCCGGCTGCGACTTCTCCTTCAGCGGGCTGAAGACCGCCGTTGCCCACGCCGTCGCCAGGCACCCGCCGGGCGCGCTGCCGGCAGGGGACCAGGCCGACCTCGCCGCCGGCTTCCAGGCGGCGGTGGCGGCGGTGCTGGCCGACCGGGCGCGGCATGCGCTCGACATGCTGCCCGCGGCGACGGCGCTGGTGGTCGCCGGCGGCGTCGCGGCCAATGCGGCGGTCCGCGCGGCGCTCGGGCGGGTGGCGGGGGAGCGGGGGCTGCCGCTGGTGGCGCCGCCCATCCGGCTCTGCACCGACAATGCGGTGATGGTCGCCTGGTCCGGGATCGAGCGGCTGCGGCGCGGCTTGGCCGACCCGCTCGGCCATGCGCCGCGGCCGCGCTGGCCGCTGGACCAGCTCACGGCATAGGCTCGGCGGCCGGCAGGCGCGAGGCGTGCCCGGCCCCGGCCAGGACGCGGGCGGCGGGCAGGGCGATGCAGCAGGCCAGCCCGCCCGCCTCCCAGCGCAGGTCCAGCGTTCCGCCGAGCTGGCCGCGCAGCACCGCCTCCAGCATCCGCGTGCCGAAGCCGCGCCCCGAGGGCGCCTGCACCGGCGGGCCGCCGGATTCGGTCCAGTCGAGATGGAGCTGGCCCGCCTCCAGCCGCCAGGCGAGGACGACGCGCCCGGCCGGCACCGAGGCGGCGCCATGCTTGCCCGCATTGGCCGCCAGCTCGTGCACCACCATGGCGAGCGGCTGCACCGCGCCGGCGGCGATGGCGAGCGGTGGCCCCTCCAGCCTCGCCACGCCGGGCGGGCAGACGGCCAGCTCTCGCTCGGCGAGGAGGCGGAGATCGGCGCCGACCCAGCCCCGCTCCGCCAGCAGCGTATGGGCGCGGGCGAGGGCGGCGACCCGGGCCTCCACCGCGGCCATGTAGGATTCCGGCCGGTCGCGTCGGGTCAGGCGCAGGACGGACTGCACCACGGCGAGGACGTTCTTGGCGCGGTGGTCCACCTCCCGCATCAGGAGGACCCGGCGCTCCTCGGCCTCCCGCCGCTCGCTCACGTCGCGGGAGATGCCGGAGATGCGCAGCGCCCGGCCGGTTGCCGGGTCCCGCTCGGTCACCGCACCCTGGGAGGAGACCCAGGCCCAGCCCTCGGCCGGCGGGCGGCGGCGGACGCGGAACTCGGCCGCGACCTCCATGGCCTGGCCGTCGATCGCGGATTGCAGCCGGCCGAGGGCGATGGGCCGGTCCTCGGGATGCATGGCGGCGGCCCAGTCGGCCAGGGTGAAATTCGCCGGGACAGGGGCGTCCAGCACCTCCTCGGCATAGCTGACGCGGCGGCCGCGGTCGGCGCGGACATCGTATTCCCAGCTCACCAGCCGGGCGGCGGCGAGGGCGAGGGCGAGCTTCTCCTGCCGCTCGGCCAGGTCGAGGCTGGCCTGGCGGCGCTCATGGATATCCTCGACCAGGCCGACCCATTCGCCCTCCGTCGGCACGGCGCGGGCGCGGACCCAGTGCCAGGCGCCCGCCCTGGTGCGGACCCGGTACTCGATGTCGACGGGCCGCAGGGCGGCGCGCGCCTCGGCCCAGGCGGCAAGCGTCGGCGCGCGGTCGGCGGGGTGCAGCATCTCGAGCCAGCCGGCGCCGCGCAGCGCCTCAAGCCCCTGGCCGGTGAGCTCCGTCCAGCCCTCGGCCTCGAGGATCGCGCCCGCGGCATCGCCACGCCAGAGCACGAGGTCGCCGGCCCGGGCCAGGGCGCGGAAGCGGCGCTCGCCCGGCCCCCCATCGGCACGCGGGCGCTCGGCCATGAGGCAGGCGGTGAGGATGAGGCAGAGGGCGGAGAGCAGGAGGATGGGGAGAACGAGCCGCTGGCGCGCCGCACCATCGGCTTGCCAGAGGGCAAGCGCTGCCAGCGCCAGGACGAGCGGCGGCGTTGCGCACAGGCCGATGAATCGCGGTGTCATCAATGCCGTTCGACGCGCCGAGGTTGAACGAGTGGAGGCGCACAATGCTGTATCGCGTCAGATGCGGAACCCGTCCGGCCCTTCCGTGGTGGTCAACAGATCGGGAGCAGGGCGGCAACCCGGCACGGCGAGCGGGCGTTGGCCCGGCGACAAGCGGGGAGCGGCGAGCATGGCGGACGGAATCAGGCAGGCAGCGGCGGAGGTGGCGGCGGCGCCCTTCGTCATTCCCGGGGCGCGGGGCGAATTCCGCATCCAGGTGCTGAACGAGGACGCGGGGCGAGGGGTAGTGACCAGCATCGTCCACATCCCGCCGGGCGGCTTCATTCCGGCGCATTCGCATGCCAAGGGCTCGGAGATGCACTACGTGCTCAGCGGCGAGTTGATCGATGGCGGGCAGCGCCTGGGGCCGGGGGGCTTCCTCACCCATCCGGCCGGGCAGGTGCACGGGCCGCATGAGAGCGAGGGCGGGGCGCAGGTGCTGACCGTGCAGCAATGGCAGTCGAAGGACGGCGACTTCGACTTCGAGCCGGCCTGACCCACCTTGGCTTGACCCCCTTTGGCTTGACCGTAGCCGGCGGCGGCGCCCAGACTTTCCGCGGAACGTCCGCGGAAGGAAGGCGCCGCCATGCTGCCCTTGCAGGGGGTCACGGTGGTCGAGCTCGGGCAGAACCTGGCCGGCCCCTATGCGGGCGAGATCCTCGGCCTGCTCGGCGCGCAGGTGGTGAAGATCGAGCGGCCGGAGGGCGATGACGCCCGCTTCTGGGGCCCGCCCTTCCATGCCGGCACGGCGACGACCTTCCACGCGGTGAACCGCAACAAGCGCAGCATCGCCCTCGACCTGAAGGACCGGGCGGCGGTCGAGTGGCTGCGCGGCTTCCTGCGCGGGGCCGACATCTTCGTCCAGAACATGCGCCCCGGCTCGCTCGAGGCGATGGGGCTCGGGGCCGAGGCGGTGCGCGCGCTGAATCCCCGCCTGATCTACTGCTCGCTCCATGCCTTCGGCGCCGCCGGGCCGCTGGCGCTGAAGCCGGGCTACGAGCCGATCGTGCAGGCCTTCGCCGGCATGTTCAGCGTGAACGGCAGCGCGGAGGCAGCGCCGGCCCGGGTCGGGATGCAGGTGCTCGACCTCGGCACCGGGGTCTGGGCGGCGCTCGGCTGCCTCGCCGCCCTGCAGCGGCGGCACCTGACGGGGGAGGGGGCCACGGTCGACACCTCGCTCTTCGAGACCGGGCTCGGCTGGATGGGGCAGCATTTCGCCGGCTTCTTCGAGACCGGGCGGCAGCCGCCGCGGCACCGCAGCGGCAACCCGAAGCTGATCGTCTTCCAGGCCTTCGACACGGCCGACGGCGAGATCGTGGTGGCGGCGGCGAATGACCGGCTCTTCGCCAAATTCGCGGCCGTGCTCGGATATCCGCAATGGGGCGCCGACCCGCATTTCCGCACCAACAAGGACCGCATCGCCCACCGCGACATCCTGCTGCCGCTGCTGGAGGCGGCGATGAGGACGAGGGGCAGCGAGGAGTGGGCGGCGGCGCTGGAGGCGGCGGGCGTGCCCTGCTCGCCGATCCATGACCTGGCCGCGGTCGCGGCGCATCCGCAGACCGAGGCGCTCGGGATGGTCGTCGCCGCGCCCGATGCGCCGCGCGGGATCGGCCTGCCGGTCGCCTTCGACGGGGCGAGGCCGCCAGTAGAGCGCGGCGCGCCGGCGCTCGGCGAGGCGAATGCCGATTTCGGCGCGCCGGTGCCGAAGCCGTCCCGGCCAGCCGCCTGACCGGGCGAAGGGCGCCGGCCGGGCAGGACCGTCCGGCTGCCGCGCCGGCTTGCCTCGCCCATCCCTCCCGGATCGCGGCCATTGGGCACCGCCGACGTCGCATTCGGCCTGTTGCGACCCCGCCTTTCGGCTTCCTATCCGCTGGCTGCCCGGCGGGGTAGGGTCCGCGACCGCCAGAGGCAGGCCGGCCCTGAGGCCCGCCACCGGGAGGGCAGCGCCGCCGCTGCGCCCAAGGAGGAGTAGGACCAGGATGAGCCATGCGCAGATCGGCGCAGCCGTGGGCGCCGCCGACCCGAGCGACCCCTATCTGCGCGAGGCGCAGACCTTCCCGCGCCTCACCGGGGAGCAGGTGGCGCGGGCCCGTGCCTTCGGCCAGGTGGAGGCCTTGCCGGCCGGCACGGTGCTGTTCCGCCGCGGCGACCGGACCGTGGACTTCTTCCTGGCCCTTTCCGGCGCCATCGAGATCTATGACGGCCCGGAGGATGCTGCGCAGGTCTTCACCGTGCATACCGAGTACCAGTTCACTGGCGAGCTCGACCTCTTCAACGACCGCGAGATCCTGGTCGGCGGTCGCATGGGCCGGGGCGGCGAGGTGCTGCGGCTGAACCGCGCCCAGTTCCGCCGGCTGCTGGCGGCGGAGCCGGACATCGCCGAGACCATCATGCGCGCCTTCATCCTGCGGCGCATCGGCTTCATCCAGCACGGCCAGGGCGGCGTCGCGCTGATCCGCTCGCGCGAGAGCGGCATCGGCGATGCGCTGCGGATCGAGCGCTTCCTCGTGCGCAACGGCTACCCGGTGCGGGTGCTCGATGCCTCGGCAGATGCGGAGGCGGCCGCGCTGCTGGCCGCGCAGCGGCTCGGGCCGGACGACCTGCCGGTGGTGCTCTGCGGCCCCGGGCGGGTGCTGCAGCGGCCGTCCAATGCCGAGCTCGCCGCCTGCCTCGGCCTGACGGAGCGGCTGGAGGCCGGGGCGGTGTTCGACGTCGCGGTCGTCGGCGCCGGGCCGAGCGGCCTGGCGGCTGCGGTCTATGCCGCTTCCGAGGGGCTCTCGACCCTGGTGCTGGAAGCGGAGGCGCCGGGCGGACAGGCGGGCACCTCCTCCAAGATCGAGAACTATCTCGGCTTCCCGACCGGCATCTCCGGCGGGGCCCTGGCCGGGCGGGCGCAGGTGCAGGCGCAGAAATTCGGCGCCCGCATCGCCGTGGCCTGCCCGGTCCTGCGGCTCGACTGCGCGGTTCATCCCTTCGCGCTGCATCTCGAGGACGGCACCGCGGTGCGCGCGCGGGCCGTGGTGCTAGCGACCGGCGCGCGCTACCGCCGGCTCGACCACCTGCCCAATTTCGTCCGCTTCGAGCAGGGCGGCGGCATCCACTACGCCGCCACCGCCGTCGAGGCCGGGCTTTGCGAGGGCGAGGAGGTGGTGGTGGTCGGCGGCGGCAACTCGGCCGGGCAGGCCGCCATATTCCTCTCTCGCCGCACCGCCCATGTCCACATCCTGGTGCGCGGCGAGGGGCTGGCGGCCAGCATGTCGGACTACCTGGTCAGCCGCATCGAGGCGTCGGAGCGCATCACGCTGCATACGCAGACCGAGGTCACGGGGCTGGACGGGGAGCGCCATCTCGAGCGGGTGACCTGGACCAACCGCGGCACCGGCCGGAGCGAGCCGCGCCGCATGGCCAATCTCTTCCTCATGCTGGGCGCCGTGCCGAACACCGAGTGGCTGGCCGGCTGCGGCGTGGCCCTCGATGCCCAGGGCTTCGTGCGCGTCGGCGCCGGCGCCGGCGATGCCGAGGCGGACAGCCCGGCCCGCCGCATCGGCCGCGCCCCGCATGTGCTGGAGACCAGCATCCCCGGCATCTTCGCGGTCGGCGACGTCCGCGCCGGCTCGGTCAAGCGCGTCGCCTCCGCGGTCGGCGAGGGCTCGGTCGTCGTCTCCTCGGTGCACCAGGTGCTGGCGGGATCGGGCGCCTGATTGCGGCTCGCCCGGCGATGGGGCCCGATCGGGGTGGCGCGCCCCGGAGCCAGCTCCCATCAGGCGGAGTCACCCAATGGGAGCAATGGGCTCCCCTGACCAACAGCCTGGGGCGGCTTCCGTGAGCCTACGCGAACGGAAACCGCTCTAGCAGCCTGTCGGGTTTGGGTTTGCTGGCGACGGG